>NZ_JANSJJ010000218.1:0-587 GCF_047502715.1 Synechococcus sp. H55.10 | reverse complement strand
CCCGGAGGCTTTCTACCCCTATTGACACTTCCCCAACCAAAGGCGGGGGATTGTTACGCAGTCCACACGCGGACTCGTGAAGGCGCTGTCAAGACGCTCCTACCCAATTCCCTAGGGTAAAGCCCTGAGGTTCTGCTTACTTTGCTGAGCAACGCCCCCACACTATGCCCTGGTCGGGTCTTCCACCAGGGAACGCCAAGCGTTACTGGCTACTATACCAAAGGTCTCGGGCCCGCTGGCGCGAAGGGAGAGCAACTCAAGTTGCTTGCGAGCTTTTCCGCCCCGCCGTGCAAGGCTACCAAGCTGCCCCGCTGTGTAGGCGGCAATGGCCCGTTCTCCTTGAGTCTCTCTGGAGACCAAGGCAGATTCCGGCCAGGTTTAAGAAGATTTAAGATCGAAGTTAGCTCTTATCGTTTTATATCCTGTTGAAGCCCGACACCCACCCACTGCACATCAGCCTTTTGCTCGATTGGGAGCCGCCTGCTGGAGAGCCACTGGCGGCAGAGGCTTTGTTGTCGCCAGAACGCTTTGTGGCTGAGGTCTTCCAGGAGCCGGAAGCCTTTCTGGAGGCTCTGCAAGGGGAGGAA
>NZ_JANSJJ010000217.1:0-588 GCF_047502715.1 Synechococcus sp. H55.10 | reverse complement strand
ATACGAGTTGTAGTTGGGTCTCGTTGGCTCGTAGATGTGTATATGAGACATGACCCACCCCCAGCGCACCATCAACCGCTACGGACAGAGCATTCTCCTGGTGGAGCAGATGCTGCGGGACTTCCAGGCCGCCTACGGGATCCGGTTTATCAGCCTGCGCTACTTCAACGCCGCCGGCGCCGATCCCGACGGAGAAATCGGCGAAGCCCATGACCCCGAAACCCACCTCATCCCCTTGGTGCTGGAAGTCGCCGCTGGCCAACGCCCTCACATCACCGTTTTTGGCGATGACTACAACACCCCTGATGGTACCTGTATCCGCGACTACATCCATGTCGCCGACCTGGCGGAGGCTCATGTGTTGGCGTTAGAAGCGCTGGCGTCTGGCCGGCCTGTGCAGACAGCCTACAACCTGGGCAATGGCCAGGGCTTCTCCGTCCAGGAGGTGATCGCCACGGCAGCAGCGGTAACCGGAAGACAGATCCCGGCGCAAATTGGGGCCCGCCGACCGGGGGATCCCCCCTGCCTGGTGGGCGATGCCGCGGCCATCCAGCGGGATCTCAACTGGCAGCCCCGCTATGCCGACTT
>NZ_JANSJJ010000216.1:0-588 GCF_047502715.1 Synechococcus sp. H55.10 | reverse complement strand
GATCTGCCGCAGGCGCAGGCGCGGGTTGAGCAGGGTGATGGTATCCACAGCAACGACGCGGGTGTAGGTGGTGGTCATCACCAGTTGCAGGGATTGCGGATCGAAGCGGAAGTCGGCCACCATGGGCCGCTCCTCTTCATAGGCGCGATCGCGCAGATAGTCACCTTCAAGACCACGGGCGCTCTCTCGCCGGGGCACAAACAGCATGTTCAGCTCTTGCCCCACCTCCTCTCCCTTTTCAGAGACAGTCTCAAAGGCAAGGTGGAAGCCCAAGAAGCCGTCGACGCCGTGGTTGGGGTAGTTGTTGTCCCTCAGCACCTTCTCCTTAAGCTCAGGGGTGAGGGTGCGAATGGTGAACTCCGTGCGGGAGCGCTCCACCTCCCCGCGATCCAAGTAGTGGTAGGTGCGCTCGGTGTGCCAGGCGCCAATGCAACAGTTAAAGAAGTAGTGAAATTGCTGGAGGGCGTTCATGCCAGAGCGACTGACAGCTCAACCCAATCCTAAAACGAATTGCAGACAAATAGGCCCGCCCATCCCCGCCGGAGACGATAGACCCCCCTGCCCCCCTTCCTCACCTCAGGTATTGGC
>NZ_JANSJJ010000215.1:0-588 GCF_047502715.1 Synechococcus sp. H55.10 | reverse complement strand
TAACTGGAATGGACAGCAGCTAAATAAGGTGAGGGATCACTACTCCCGCTTGAGAGCGGTTCTCCAACGCAAGGCCAGTCAGGGCCCACGCAGCACTCGGCGCAGGTGTCGGGAGCTGTTGCAACGGCTGTCTGGTCGGGAGAGACGCTTTCAAGCCTGGGTGAACCACTGCATCTCTACTCGCGTCAGCGGGACGGAGTCCTTAGCGATTGTTGCTAGGGCCAAAGCTACCTGCAGCCTCATTGCCTTGGAGGACTGGACTGGGATGAGAGAACGTACCAACCAACAGCCGCGCAGCAAGACGGAGCGGCGGCGGTCAAACAGTGAGGCCTACGGCCCGCTAGCGCGAGGGGCGTTCTCCCAGTGGAGACAGTTTGTGCACTACAAGGCAGCCAGAGCGGGGGTGGAGGTGGTGGTAGTACCGCCTGCCTACACTTGGCAAACTTGTCACCGGTGTTTGTGGCTTGGGCAGCGGGAAGGGAAGCATTTTCGTTGTGTCAACCCGGCTTGTAGCTGGGAGGGAGATGCAGATTTGAACGGTGCTAACGGGATTGCACTTTTGGGGCTGAATGGAAACCAGCCTTGAGG
>NZ_JANSJJ010000214.1:0-590 GCF_047502715.1 Synechococcus sp. H55.10 | reverse complement strand
CATTTGCGATGTAGGAAAAATCGATCTTCTGTCCCTGCTCTCTAGCAAACTTGATCAGTTGCTGTTTGACATATCTCTCCAGCCAATCTCCAGATAGGAACTTGATTGCCTCTGAAGACTTGCTTAGTTTTACCATCAGGGTTTTGGAGCTTTTTGAGTAGTTATGTTCCTTTAAGAAATTAACCTTACGTAGAGTGGAAGCAAGTTGGCAGCTATAATTTATCACTTCTGGGGGGTTGCCTTTTAAGCAAAGAGTCAAGCTCTTTTCTTCTCCAATGCCAGATTTAATTTCTTTGTAAAGCTTCTCAATCATCGAGTACCTCTGACCCATAAGGTTTGATATCCAGTTCAGCTTGTTATCGAGTTCCCCTTCTGCCGCTTTTTTACTAGATGGAAGCAGGTTCTTCATCCTTATGTTCTTAGACCACAGAAATACCCCTATCTTCACCTGTTCACGGCTAATCGTCTCTGGCGGCAAACTCTTGAGTCCTGCGTCAGCAGTTTGCTTGTTAGTTTCCTTCCCCTTTTGAAGGCTAGAACTCGAGTTTAGATTCTGGGAAATGTTTTCTATACTTTCCGATAGCCTGCCC
>NZ_JANSJJ010000213.1:0-592 GCF_047502715.1 Synechococcus sp. H55.10 | reverse complement strand
GAAATGTATTTTTGGTGTTTCCTTCGAAGTCTTTTACTGTAGTTCCCCCTTCGGGGGGATCCCTAGAAATTGGAAACGAAGGACCGGGTGGGAATCAGATAACCACCGTCATCGACATAGTTCCCCCTTCGGGGGGATCCCTAGAAATTGGAAACTTCTGCCTGCTCCGTCTCCCAGCGAATCGAGGCCTCTAGGTCGTTCCCCCTTCGGGGGGATCCCTAGAAATTGGAAACGTAATCATCTAAGAAACGCAGATTACTTCCGAAACTAATGGTGTTCCCCCTTCGGGGGGATCCCTAGAAATTGGAAACGTAAGTTGTTCGAGAAGGTTCTTCATTTCATTGATGGTTCCCCCTTCGGGGGGATCCCTAGAAATTGGAAACGCGAACTCTATGGGGTCAGCCTGGAACAACTAGAGGAAGCGTTCCCCCTTCGGGGGGATCCCTAGAAATTGGAAACCGGGGTGGCACAATCTCGCAGATCCCCCATCCTTAACAAGTTCCCCCTTCGGGGGGATCCCTAGAAATTGGATACGGAACGATTTGGGACGCGGATTTGATTCCACGCCCAAGGATGTTTCTCATTCGGGGGG
>NZ_JANSJJ010000212.1:0-599 GCF_047502715.1 Synechococcus sp. H55.10 | reverse complement strand
ATGGTGGACTATGTGCTGGAGCGGGCCCGCTGAGAGACTTTTCCAGGTTTAGGTTCGACTCCCCGAAGCCTGCACCCCTTCAGAAGAGAGCTCCGGATACTCTGGGGGGGTGAAAAAGTGCAGGCGATTGGGGGGCCAAAAGCGGAAGATGGTGTTGCCGATGATGTTCTCTTCCGGCAAAAATCCCCACACATGGGAGTCTTGGCTGTCGTTGCGGTTGTCCCCCATCACAAAATAGGAGCCGGGGGGGACGAGAAATTCGGATCCCTGGTTGGGCACGCCGGGGCAGCGCTCGCCCGGACAGGAGTAATTGGGGGGAGCGTAGATATAGTCCTCCTGGAGCGGGATGCCGTTGACGATCACCTTGCCATCGGCAATGCGGATGCGATCTCCCGGCAGGCCGATCACCCGCTTGATGTAGGCACCGTCGAAGTTCAGCTTGGCAGGCGGGTAGAAGACGATGATGTCGCCCCGTCTGGGGGAGCTGAAGCGGTAGCTGACCTTTTCCACCACCAGCCGATCCCCTTCTTCTAGGGTGGGCAGCATCGAATCAGATGGGATCCAACGTGCTTCCGCCACAAAGGAGCGAATGCCGAAGG
>NZ_JANSJJ010000211.1:0-599 GCF_047502715.1 Synechococcus sp. H55.10 | reverse complement strand
GCCCCAGTCCGCTGGCGAGAAACGGTGCTGCAGATGGCCGCCGACGGTATACAAGAGGTATGGGAAATTGGCCCTGGCAATGTGCTGACGGGCTTGGTGAGGCGAACGGCGCCTGCCCTGAGACGGTGCAACATCAACAGCCTCAAGATTAGCTAAGGGATCCCGGCAGCCCTGGTGCTACAAGTTGCGTTGCTAGCTCCCCTCTCCCAAAGGAAGAAGAGCTGCGGGCAACGCAAGCCTCCCCAAACAGCAGTTAGGCCCCACTGCATAAGCAGCTGGGGTTTCCCCACCTGGGCAAGGCTTCCGTCTCTTCCTCTGCCCCAGGTGCTTCATGGATCCCGTGTGCCGAGCCTCTGCTCCCGTTATACAAGGTGATGGCTGTCTCGGTGCCCGAATCGTAGGCAACGATAGACTCATCCCTCAACTCCGACTGGGAGCCATGGGGTACCTCCACCTCTACGGGGAACGAAGCATACCACTGCCGCAAAGATGGTTTGTAGACAAGGGTTAGCGTGGTCGGTTTTCCCCAATCGTTGTCCCTGCTCCGCCTCTTTAGGGTAATGCCCAAGTCATTGAGGGTGACGGTGCCGTGCTTACCG
>NZ_JANSJJ010000210.1:0-601 GCF_047502715.1 Synechococcus sp. H55.10 | reverse complement strand
AAGCAGGCCGGCGACAAGTGATGAGGCTGACCCTTCAGAAAGGGATCCACCTCCTTCTCCAGCTCATTTGGCAACAAGGGATCCGCCACCCGCAAATTCGCGCCCAATTTTGGCGACAACTGTGGACAATTTGGCGGCGCAAGCCCAGCCTGCTGAACCTGTATTTGGGTTTGTGCGCGGCAGGGGAACACTTTTGGGAGTACCGGGAGTTGGCCCGCGCTCGCCTCAGCCAGCAGGAGCTGGCTGCTGAGCGGTAGCCTCTTCTTCTTTAGTTGTTTTGTTTCTTGTAGGAGCACAGCCTATGTCTCTTCCCTTGCTTGCCGATCGCCCCACCACGCAAAACGTGCGGGTGAACCGCTACTTTGTACCCAGCGACGAAACCCCGCCCGTCTATCGCCCCGACGACCCGACGGGCATCGAGAATGTCATCCGCGCCGCCTACCGGCAGATCTTCAGCGAACACCTGATGCTGGAGAGCTACCGGCAAAAAGCTCTGGAGTCCCAGTTGCGCAACGGGGCGATCTCGGTGAAAGAGTTTATCCGTGGCCTGGGCAAATCGGAGGTGTACCGGGAGCTGGTCATGGTTGCTAACGACAACTAC
>NZ_JANSJJ010000209.1:0-2417 GCF_047502715.1 Synechococcus sp. H55.10 | reverse complement strand
CTGCGCAGCGGATCTTGCTTGATATCCAAGCCCAGCAGGCCGCTCAGGAAGCCCCCGCAGAAGACAACGGGGTTGCTCAAAAAGGTCTTCCAGACCTCGTTGTTGGTGAACATAGCCAACATGCCAAACCCTTCCCTATCCTAGCAGGGCCAAGCTAGACGGCAATTAACTTCTGGCGATCTATGCTTTGCAGGACATTGAAGATGTTGCTGCCAAGGCGCTGGAACTCCTTGCCGCTTTTGTCAGCAAAATGGAGTACCCAGGGAAGCCTACAGGCTTGAAAGCCACTGGCAGGATGAAGTTGAGAAAGGTGATAAGTCTGTACAGCCAAGACCTCCAACGGCGTACTGCCATATTCGTGGACAACTCGCAGGGGCCTTGCGCTGCCAATAGAGCCTGCGCCTCTCCTGCTAATGGGCTCGCTTGTTACCAGAGTAAACGACTTTCGCGAGTAGTCGAAAACAACGGTGCCTATTTTGGCGTCTTTGTACTTACCTTATCCTTCTTCTATCCCCATTCTTCCTGTACCTCTTTTGCGTATCCCAACAAAATCCACAGCAATCTTTTCTTTTTCTAACTCCTCAATTGTTCTACTAAATTCGCCTCCTTGAACTAAACCATCCCTCATCAAGAGAACCTTGCTGGGATAGCGATCAAGCTTGTCATGAAACTTATTGACAAGTTTGGACACAGTTCGATAAATTGCGTCGCCGGAGAAGGTTTCTCCTCTCTGCACAGCAGGCAGCTCCCAACCTAAGCTCTGCCCATCGGCCAGCACAGCAAAAGCAGAGGCTCCGTAGTATAGCTGCCGATTAGTGCCCAAATCAAAGCCAATGATTATCTAATTGAGTTCAGGATGGTCGAGGGGTTCCAGGAGTACCGGCTGCCATGCTGCCTTACACAGAAGCCCTAGGACGACGTTTAGGGCTTTGTAGGGATCAGCGCCAGGGATCATAAACTGGGTTGCTATCCCCGCTGCAAGGGCCTCCATGCGGATCTTTTGCTTGCGCTCATTGGGCGACCAGGGCATAATAACCAAAACAGTTTTGATCCCTTGCTCAGCCCAGCGTTGCCAGAATCTTTTTCGGGCAAGATCGCCTTCAGGCAAGTCTTGCTGAGTGGCATAGAAGCCCAGTTCAACTTCTACTCCGCTTTTTTGGGCTACCTCAAGCAAGCACTTGCGCACTTCGCTGGGATACTCTCGCCTGTTGTCATAGAGGTTTAGGCATCCAAACTTAGTCTCGCCTACTTTTGCACATCCCTGATACCTAACTCGAGCAGGATTTTGAACTTGCCTACGATCCGATCCCAATAGCTTTGGCTTGGGCAAGATGTAACCCTGGGCCTTCAGGGGTTCAATTTCCACCTTGGGAAGGTTGTAGACATTCTCTATGATAGTCTTTACAGTCTTTTCAGACTCTTGCAATCGTTCCTTCAAGCTTTTTCTGACATGCTTGATAACACGGTCGATAACTTTGCTACCAAAACCTTTGTTGTCTTCTAGACTGGCTAGCGTTTCCAAGGTCAAAACAGGCGATAGCCTCCGAGACAGATGGGGAAAACACCTTTGCTTTGAAGCTACTTCGACTACCCAAGAGCTTTCCACGTCCTCTCTAGGTGCATTGTACTTCTGCAAATGATACTCCGCCAGACTAATCTTCAGCTCTGGCAACTGAATCTCTCGCGGCGACTGATTGGAAAAAATACCCAGATATTCCCAAGTCTCGCGTTTACCATATGTATTCCGAACCCACTTGATTGGGATATCTGGATAGTTTTCCAGCCATTCATGCAAAGTCCACGGCGTGTAGAGGCGGTGATGAATATCGACTTCTAAGTAAAGCTTTCCATCTGGTTCAACAGCAACATCTATTCTTCTTGCTCTGTGGATTTCCCAGCCATCCCCGGAAAGTTCTACCCCTTCCTGAGCAGTGATCCACCAGAGCAGGCCTCCTCCTATCGATTCAACTGCAGTTTTGGTGTACAGAGATCTAAGGCGCGACTCTATCCCCTTGCGCTCAAAGCTTTCGAGGGCGCTTCTTTCTTGAGCATTGGCACAGGTTAGATCCCTAAGCCCACACTCTTCTAACTCCCATTCTGGTGTTTTGAGCTGGCTGGGCGAGACTCTTTCCCGTGTGATAATGCGACTCACCAAACGAACGTCTATTACACCTAGACGATTGCAAACCTTAGCAATAGCTTTCTGCTCTTCTCCTGGCTCCGGAAGTGGGTTTGGCCTACAGGCGTACTCATAAAAGGTGAGGTCTTCCTGAGCTAGCTCCTTAACAAAGAAGCGATTGAGTATAACTTCAACTGACTGGTTCTGGTGAAGCAGGCTCATTGGTGGATTCTTCGTGATCTTTCCAGGATTAGCCCTAGCTCCTCGTTCAAGATCCAGCTCAAGGACGAATCAGCTC
>NZ_JANSJJ010000208.1:0-2421 GCF_047502715.1 Synechococcus sp. H55.10 | reverse complement strand
AACGCATACGCCGAACACCGAGAGCTACACAGAGTAGATGGTCGCTTTAGAGAGATCTGTAATAGAGATATTCCAACACGAACACCGCCTCCGACGCCCACACCAACCCCAACACCGACGCCCACACCAACCCCAACACCGACGCCTAGTCCGTCACCTTCCCCAGGCGAAGGGATCCGGCTGGTGAAGCGGATCAGTGCCGTCAACGGCCTTCCCATCCGTGAGTTCTTCGACGAGCCCACAGATCCCAACGACAACCCAGGGATCCCTTGGCCGGGCGGGGCAGCAACCTTCCTGCAAGGTGCCGTCAACCAGCCGGTACGTCTGGGAGCGCGGGTGCAGTTTGCCATCTACTTCCTGCTGGATTCGCCCAGCTCGACGCTGACGGTGTGCGATCCCCTCGTCCCTGGTCTTGGCTATGTAGCAGGCAGCTTGTCCTTGACACCGGCAGGTGGCTCTCCAGTGGCTCTGAGCGATGCGGTTGATGGGGATGGGGGAGCTTTCATCCCACCGGGACAAGCGGTGCCGCCGACCTGCGGCGGCATCACCAACTCCAACGGAGTGGTGGTGGTCAATGTGGGGGGATCTGGCACTGCCGGGGCCATTCGCTTTGAGGCCGTCGTTCCCAGGTGAGTGGGTATGTGGGCGAAAGACTTATTAGATACCCTTACAGATATCTTCGCTGCCCAGAAACCCGCTGAAGAGACCGCTGTGCGCTCCTACACTTCTGGCATTGTCGTACCCTTTTTGGTCGGTGTAGCTGTTGCAGGTCTAGGATTGCCTGCCCAAGCCGCAACAATT
Organism: Synechococcus sp. H55.10; assembly: GCF_047502715.1. NCBI lineage: Bacteria > Bacillati > Cyanobacteriota > Cyanophyceae > Synechococcales > Synechococcaceae > Synechococcus > Synechococcus sp. H55.10. The sequence continues at coordinate 1,620 of NZ_JANSJJ010000208.1, read as the reverse complement.
ACTGTTACAACCGCAGCCGATGTCATATCTGATGACGGCCAATGCTCTTTGCGGGAAGCGGTCATTGCAGCCAACACCGATTCTGCATTATTTAGTACAGCCGGCGAATGCATCGCAGGCTCAGGGACAGACACCATTGTGCTGCAAGCAGCGACTACTTATATCTTGTCGCTGGACGACGATGGAGGTGGGCACCAAACAGACAGTGGAGCCGACAACGACGATTTGGACATCGCGAGCACCATCACCCTTCAAGGAAATGGTGCAGGCATTCAGCGCGACACTTCGGTGACATGTAATCCGGATAACACTGCAGCCAAAGGAGAATTCCGCCTCTTCCATGTCCAGAGTACAGGCGATCTCCAGATGAAAGACGTGGGACTCTACCAAGGTTGTGCAGATGGGTCAGGGTTTCCACATACGGCGGGTGGTGGAGTTTTTGTAGATGCTGGCGGACAGTTTAAAATTGCCAACGCTCAGATCTCCAACAACAAGGCAACTTCTCTTGGTGGCGGCGTCTACAGCTTGAGCACGGTAACCGTTACGGATTCTGAAATTTCCTCCAATGGCGCTGGCCAAGATGGGGGTGGCCTTTACAACAAAGGCACCCTCACTATTAGCAGCACGGGGATATCGGACAACGGCGCCGGTCAAAATGGGGGCGGCCTTTACAACGACAGCGGCGGCCAAGCAACCATCACCAGCGCGGGGATCTCTAGCAATGGCGCTGGCCAAGATGGGGGTGGCCTTTACAACAAAGGCACCCTCACCATTAGCAACGCGGGGATATCGGACAACGGCGCCGGTCAAAATGGGGGCGGCCTTTACAACGACAGCGGCGGCAAGGTAACCATCACCAGTGCCGGAATCTCCACCAATGGCGTTGGTCAAGATGGGGGTGGTCTTTACAACAAAGGCACCCTCACCATCGATGTCACAGGGATCTCCAGCAATAACGCTGGTCAAAATGGGGGCGGCCTTTACAACGACAGCGGCGGCACAGCCACCATCACTGCAACTGAGATCTCGTTCAACAATACTCCCTGGGCAGGCGGCGGCCTTTACGTCTCCAGCAGTAGCACAGTTAGCCTCACCAACAGCACACTCTCAGGCAACAGTGCTGGACAAAAGGGAGGCGGGATCCATAACCTCGGTACCGTTAAGCTGAGCTTTGTGACGGTTGCCTCGAACTCAGCTTCCTCTGGTGGCGGTATTTTCAACAACGCCACAGCCAATATCAGGCAATCAATCGTAGCGATAAGTCCAAGTGGGAACAACTGTTCTGGCTCCCTCACAGCTAGCGGGGTGAACTTTGCCACAGATACAAGCTGCGGCTCAGGATTCACGTCGGTAACGCCAGCAGTATTGAACCTGGGGCCGCTAACCAATAATGGTGGATCGACTCAAACTCACGCGCTCCAAGTGCCCAGTGCAGCAATCGATGCCGTTCCATCAGGGCAGTGTACTGACCTAAATGGCAACCCTGTGAACCAAGATCAGCGAGGTTCGGGCTTCCCTCGGCCTGCTGGGGCTCGCTGTGATGCGGGAGCTTACGAGCAGCAGAATCCACCGACACCGACGCCCACACCAACACCAACCCCGCCTCCCACGCCTAGACCG
>NZ_JANSJJ010000207.1:0-607 GCF_047502715.1 Synechococcus sp. H55.10 | reverse complement strand
ACCTTAAGCGCTTCCTCTTGACTTCTTACCCCATCACCTACCATGGCACGTCCTTCTTCCCGGCAAAGGCTGCTGAACGCGGCTCGAGACCTCTTCGTCCGCCAGGGCATCACTCAGACCACCACCCGTCAAATTGCAGACTTGGCCGGCGTTCATGAAGTAACCCTGTTTCGTCACTTTGGCAGCAAGCAGGGACTGCTCCTGGCTGTATTTGCTGAGCTGGGAGTTTTCTCCGGCATTGCCGACTTACCCCTCCCAGCGGATCCCGCTACCTTCCGGGGCTCTGAGCTACAAGCCATTCTCCTCCGCTATGTCCAAACCTGCTTCCAAGCCCTAGCTAATAACCCTGAGCTGGTGCGCTCGTTGGTGGGAGAAGCAGGCTTCTACTCCGAGGAGCATCGCCGTGCCTTGAGAGCAGGCTTCCTGAAGGCGCAAGAGCAGCTAGCCCACTACCTTCAGCAGCTCCCTAGCCCGGAGCTACAAGCCATTGACTCTGATCGCCTTCAGGCCGCTGCTGGAGTTCTCCACCTCATGATTTTAGGGACAGCAGTGTTAGCCGTTACCGCTGGCCTGCCTTCCAGCGCCTCTGACAAGCCCCCAGTTAAGC
>NZ_JANSJJ010000206.1:0-607 GCF_047502715.1 Synechococcus sp. H55.10 | reverse complement strand
TTGAGCTGGATGTAGGGCACTACCAGCGCGGGATGCTGGCGGGTTCTCATCCCAAAGCAGCCACGTTGGTCAAACGCCAAGACGGTTCCTACTTCATCCAGATTGGCGTGGAGTCTGAGGTACCGGAACTGGAGCACGCCGTCAAGGCAATGGGCGTGGATTTGGGTAGGAGGGATATTGCTCATACCTCTGAGGGGGATCACTGGAATGGACAGCAGTTGAACCAGGTCAGAGACCACTACTCCTGGTTGAGAGCGGCTCTGCGACGCAAGGCCAGTCAGGGCACACGCAGTTCTCGACGGAGATGTCGGGAGCTGCTGCAACGGCTGTCTGGTCGGGAGAGACGCTTTCAAGCTTGGGTGAACCACTGCATCTCTAAAACCCTTGTTGCTCGAGCACTGGCCACCCACAGCTTTATTGCCTTGGAGGACTTGACTGGAATTAGGGAACGTACCAATCAACAGCCGCGCAGCAAGACGGAGCGGCGACGAGCAAACAATTGGGCGTTCTCCCAGCTGCGGCAGTTTGTGCACTACAAGGCAGCAAGAGCGGGGTGAAGGTGGTGTTAGTATCGCCCGCTCACACTTGGCAAACTTGTCACCGGTGT
>NZ_JANSJJ010000205.1:0-2461 GCF_047502715.1 Synechococcus sp. H55.10 | reverse complement strand
GGCAGAAGAAGAGACAAAAGCTCTGCTGTCAAGCGGGTGAGGAAACCCCACCCGCCTGCGCGGTGGGGTAGTTCATAGTTTGATTGCCATTTGACAGTGACCAGAGGATTCAGTTTTGGACGGGCTCGCCCTGCTGAAGGCAGTTTTTCGTTTACTATTCGTCTACTATAGAAGACTATGACGAAACTCACCCCCAGCTCCAGCTACAGTATTGCTTTGCGCCTGCGCCTGCCCAACCAGCCGGGAGCACTGGCCCGCGTCACCCAGGCTATTGCCGAGGTGGGAGGCAGCCTCAGCCAGATCGACCTCGTCTATCAATCCTCTGCAGAGACGGTGCGGGAGATCTCGGTGGATGCTGTCAGCAGCGAGCATGCCGAGCAAATTCGCGCCGCTGTTGCCTCTTTGCCCAATGTGAAAGTAGAGCGGGTGGTGGATCGCACCTTTGAGCTGCACCGCGGAGGAAAGCTGCAGGTGGTGGCCAAAAGCCCCCTGGAGAGCGCCGCCGATCTGGCCATGGCCTACACACCGGGGGTGGGGAGGGTGGCACTGGACATTGCCGCCAACCCCGCCGCCGTCTATGACTACACCATCAAGGGCAATTGCGTGGGCATTGTTACCGACGGCAGCGCTGTGCTGGGCTTGGGGAACATCGGGCCGGAGGCCGCTCTGCCGGTAATGGAGGGGAAGGCGGCCCTGTTCAAGCGCTTTGCCGATATCGATGCCTTCCCTCTGTGCCTGGCCACCCAGGAGGTGGAAGAAATCGTGGAGACGGTGGTGCGCCTGGCTCCCGGCTTTGGCGGCTTTAACCTGGAGGATATCAGCGCCCCCCGCTGCTTTGCCATTGAATCCCGGCTCAAGGCCCGCCTCAACCTACCGGTGTTCCACGACGATCAGCATGGCACGGCGATTGTGGTGCTGGCCGCCTTGCTGAATGCTTTGAAGGTGGTGAAAAAAAGCCTGGATCAGGTGCGCATTGTGCTCAATGGGGCGGGAGCAGCTGGCATTGCCGTCACGCAACTGTTGCGGCGGGCCGGGGCCAACCATATTGTGGTCTGCGACCGCCAAGGGATCCTCAGCCGCTCCCGCACCGACCTCACCCCAGAAAAGGCGGCAGTTGCAGTCGAGCAGAGCGGATCCCTGGCAGAGGCTTTGGTGGGAGTGGACGTGTTCATCGGGGTGAGCGTGGCCAATGCCCTGGCGGCAGAGATGGTGGAGAGCATGGTGCCGGATCCCATTGTCTTTGCCCTGGCCAACCCGGTGCCGGAGATCCAGCCGGAGCTGGTGAGCGATCGGGTGGCGGTGATGGCCACCGGGCGCAGCGACTACCCCAACCAGATCAACAATGTGCTGGCCTTTCCGGGCGTGTTTCGCGGCGCTCTGGATTGCCGCGCCAAGCAGATCAACACCGAGATGTGCCTAGCGGCCGCCCACGCCATCGCCAATTTGATCCCACCTGAAGATTTGGATCCCCAGTGGATCATCCCCTCGGTCTTCGACGGGCGGGTGGTCTCTGAGGTGGCTGCCGCAGTAGTTCAGGCTGCCCGCCAAACGGGAGTGGCCGGGATCCCTTGAGGGGTGCCCAGGCGGCCTATTGCCCTAGGTTCCCCTTCGCCAAAAGCGGGTGGAAGGCAGCATCCGCTCGACCGCAGGCTTCTGAGGCGTCAGCCCGTCGGGACAGCAATTACCCGTCCTAGCGCTGTGCGGAAGCAAGCTGGCAGTGCAGGGAGGATGTCAACATACCGAGCATCAATCTTTGGCCTGGGGAACGCTTTGGATCCGCAAATGCGGCAACGTTGAAGTCTGCTTTTTTCGGATCCCTTGTAACTTAACAATCCTTCAAGCTTTCTTCCTTCTTTGTGTAGTATTTTGCGCAGACGTCACTGACTTCATCGATTACCCTGAGTTTCAGGTTTCTAATCACTCGGCACTCCCAATGGATATACGTAAGCCGCTCTGCGTCCACATCGTCACCACGCTCACCGCTGCTAGCATTGCCGCTTTGCCTCAGTCTGACCTCGGCAGAGCCCTCAGAGTGGCTCTGGTGGTTGGAGCCGGGAACGCAGTAGCCTCGAGGGTTGCTTGGTCTTCTGCCCGAGACAGGGATCGGCGAGTGCAAAGCCTCCAAGCAAAGATTGAAGGGCTACAGGACCAGTCTGCGCGGAAGGAGGAAGAAATTCAAAGATGGCAGGGTCTCGTCGGAGACTTGTCCCGGCAAGTCCAGGAGAGGGACGAGAAGCTGCAGAACCGGCAAGCGGAACTGACAGAGCTCCAAACCCAGCTTCAGCAGAGCAGCAAGCAAGTCCAAGATCTGGAAGCGCAGCTGGCCGAGCAACAGCGCTTGCAAGAAGAGCTCCGCCGCCGGGAGCAAAGAATCGAGGAGCTCCGCTGGCAAATTGAGGAAGGCGAGAAAGAACTTTCTAGGCTGCGGGAAGAGCTTCAGCAAAGGAGCGGGCGGCTCCAA
>NZ_JANSJJ010000204.1:0-613 GCF_047502715.1 Synechococcus sp. H55.10 | reverse complement strand
ATTCATCGCGGAGGAAAACCTGAGGGCAAGAGCGCGGGCCAAAACGCAGCAGGCTGGGCATGCCGTACTCCTTGAGGCGGTTCTGCAGCCAGGTGCCAACGCCAGTTTTGCCATCATTGGGCATTTCGGTTTGGAAGTCGCTGTACATCAGCAACAACTGGCTGCGAGATTGGAGCACAGCATTCTCTTGGATCAACTTCGGCAGAGAGAGGCTGGCGGCTGAGTTAGCTCCTTTAATACCTTTGGCCGATTCACGGCGACGGCTGCGGGAGCGGGAGTTAGCACTTTCGCGGTTCTTACGGGCTTTCGGTTCAATGGTCATAGAATCTCCTAGACGACTGAGTGGTTCCGCAAAAGGGGTAAAAGCCGGAACTCGCAGGCTGGGGACAGAGCCCGCCGAGGAAGGTAGCTCGATGAGTAGTCCAATGCTGGGCAACCGCTGAGAAGAGGGACACACGCTCTCAGTTAAGCAAAGGGAGAACTCCGCCAGCTTGCCACAAAAGCTCGAGGTTCCTTGCCTGCGGCAGCAATCTACAGCGCGTCGAGTTCCTGGCCGTCCATCCGAGACTTGTCTTCGTCTTCCCTGCCGGAGGTTAGTTTGGTTACCACAGAT
>NZ_JANSJJ010000203.1:0-617 GCF_047502715.1 Synechococcus sp. H55.10 | reverse complement strand
CGTCTCCCCAGGTGGCAATGCTTACGGAGAGGAGATGACGGCAACTTGCCTGCGGGACATGGACTACTACCTGCGCCTGATCACCTACGGGATCGTTGCCGGCGATGTCACCCCGATTGAGGAGATTGGCTTGGTGGGGGTGCGGGAGATGTACAACTCTCTGGGCACGCCTATTCCGGCGGTGGCCGAGAGCATTCGCCAAATGAAGCAGGTGGCCATGGGCCTGTTGTCTCCTGAGGACGCGGCTGAGGCCGGTTACTACTTTGACTTTGAGGTGGGGGCAATGAGCTAATCCCTACATTGTTCTAACCGCGCAACTGTTTAACGTTCACCGATTTGGATTTAGGAAGCTCATCATGCAAGACGCGATTACTGCTGTGATCAATAGCTACGACGTCCAAGGCAAGTATCTCGACAGCTCGGCCATGGACAAGTTGAAGGCTTTCTTCGCCACGGGCGAGCTGCGGGTGCGAGCGGCTGCTACAATCGCGGCCAACGCCTCCACCATTGTTAAAGATGCGGCGGCCAAGGCGTTGCTCTACTCCGACCTCACCCGTCCCGGTGGTAACATGTACACCACCCGTCGCTATGCCGCTTGCATCCGCGACATGGACTAC
>NZ_JANSJJ010000202.1:0-625 GCF_047502715.1 Synechococcus sp. H55.10 | reverse complement strand
CCCGCTCGCTGGCGAAGCTCTCCCCCGATAACAGCGACAGCGCCCAGGGCCGCCAAAGGCGATCGTAGCCCCAGGCAAACCCGGGCAGATGGGCAATGGCCTGAGCTGGAGTGAGGGGCAACTCCGGCGAGGTGGCTAGAAAATCCACCGCCCCGGAAGATAGGAGAGGGTAAACCTGGCCACAGCGGGGACAATAAACCCGATCCACAGCAGACCCTGGCTCCCGCGCTGGCGGCAAGCTCAGCCCTTCCTGACCACAGCTTAGGCAGCGGTAGAGGTGAACTGGCAGAGCAGAGAGAGAAGAAAGCATGACACAGCAGAGTAGCTTGGTAGCCCCGTACTCAGCGCTCCGCGCCGCTAGCGCGAGTAGGGCGGGGCGGAAAAGCCTTCGAGCAGCTTTAGCTGCTCACCAATGATGCGAGTCGTAATACAGTTTAGTTTTGGATCGCCACTCAGCAACAATGGACTACGGCTGTCAACAGGTTCTGATTCAGGACAGGAAGCTACAGTCTGTTAAGTAATCAAGGGGTACAGTAGCAACACTTAGCAAACCAACTCCGGAAGGAGGATAGATTGATCAGGAGTAAACAAGTCTGCACTATCTGCTCCACGCTAGACTTCCTGG
>NZ_JANSJJ010000201.1:0-2516 GCF_047502715.1 Synechococcus sp. H55.10 | reverse complement strand
GGCTTGGAATCCGCCTGGCTGGCCTGTCGGGATCCCGGCTGGCTGGCCAGGGATCTCTACGGGCTTGCTTTCTGCGGACTTGCTCTTTGTGGGCTTTTTAGGAAAACTGCACCCCCAGGTTCCTAGCTCAACTACTAGCTTGACTTTACAGGCAGTTAAGACTCGGCTCATGTATCCTACCTCTACCACTTCTTGTAGGGCAGGAACTTACCAGACATGATCACTTTAACGCGATCTCCTTTAGGGTCTTCTTCCTTTTGTATATCTAAGGTAAAGTCAATAGCGCTCATAATCCCATCGCCAAACTTCTCATGAATTACTGCTTTTATTGGCATGCCATATACCTGTACAATCTCGTAGAAGCGATAGATCAAAGGATCTGTCGGCACCACTGGCCCTAGACCTTTCAGTGGGCATTCAGTCAATTCTTTTGCTACAACAGCGTCCAGTTCTAAGATCTCAGTAATTTTTTTCGCTTCTTCTAAAGAGGCGCTTGCCTGACGATAAAAAACCGCTGCAATCCACACCTCATCTCGGCCTATCCTCTGCTCTAAATCAGCAAAGGTTAGCCCCTTCTCAGCTTTAGCGGCCAATAGCTTCTTAGTAATCTCTGGGATGGTTGTGCTCATTGTAGCCTCCTAAATTTCAGATGTATCGGCTTCGTGAAAGCTCCTACTACAGTTTATTCCTCAAACCCGGATCCGTGATTCCTCAACAGCACGAGTTTCTTGAGAAAGGTGATGTTCCATAGCTGCCTTGAGAGCATGATAGCCTGGCTGCTGATCTAAGCTGTCTCGATGGCGAGGACGGGTAAACGGGACATCTAGAATCTGAGCAATGCGAGCCTCTGGCCCCCGAGTCATCATGACAATTCGATCCGACAGCAACAGTGCTTCTTCAATGCTGTGGGTAATCAAGATGACAGTTTTCCGTTGTGACTCCCAAATTCGCTCAACTTCATCCTGAAGGAATCCTCGCGTCAGGGCATCTAAAGCGCCAAATGGCTCATCCATGAGCAAAATTTGTGGATCAGTTGCCAGAGCTCGAGCAATTGCTACCCGCTGCTTCATCCCTCCAGATAATTCGTGAGGATATTTCTTTTCTGCCCCCCGCAACCCTACTAGGTCTATGAAAGATTGTACCAACTGCTTCTGCTGAGCCAAAGTCATCTGCGGGTGTACAGTTTCGACAGCAAAACGGATGTTTTCTCCTACTGTCATCCAGGGCATAAGAGCATAGTTTTGAAAGACAATGCCACGATCAGATCCGGGGGAATGAACCTCTTGACCATTGATCAATACTTGTCCAGTAGAGGGCTGTGAGAGACCTGCAATGATATTAAGCAATGTCGACTTACCACAACCAGAAGGACCGATAATCGAGACAAAAGTGTTGGCTTCTACCACTAAATCGATGGGTGCAAGAGCGACGTAATCAACCGAAGCACGACCAATGAGCCGATCCATAAAGCCACGACGACCGGGGTAGATCTTGGTGACTTGGCGCAACTGCAACTGCGGAATCCGCTCCAAGCCAGCAGAACTCGAGGTATAGGAAGGAGAAGTAACTTTCATGACCTCACCCAAAATGCGACCCAACGTTGCAACAATACAAACAACCAATCTAGCAGAAGACCCACAACACCGATAACAACAATTGCAGTAATGATACTGGTAATTTGAAGGTTATTCCATTCGTTCCAGATAAAATAACCCAGGCCAGTACCTCCCACCAGAATTTCGGCAGCTACGATTACCAGCCAGGCAATACCGATGCTGATGCGCAAGCCGGTTATGATGCTTGGCGCTGCTGCAGGCAGAATTACCTTAAGGATAGTACGCCAACGGGACGCCCCTAAAGAGCGAGCCACATCCAAGTAAGCTCGATCCACATTACTTACCCCAAACTTAGTATTAATTAGGGTGGGCCAAATGCTAGTAATAGCAATGACAAACAAGGCGGCGCTTTCTGAGCTTTTCAGAATGCCTAAACCCAGAGGCAGCCACGCTAGTGGTGAAACTGGCTTTAGCAACTGAATGTAGGGATCAATTGCCCGTGAAGTCACCTCCGAAAGACCCACCAGTACTCCAAGAGGGATGGCGATCAAGGAGCCAATGGTAAATCCAATCGCCACTCGCTGTAAGCTTGCCAGCAGATGCCAACCAATGCCTCTATCGTTAGGGCCATAATCGTAAAAGGGATCCGAAACCCACCCCCAAATAGTTACCAAGGTTCTACTGGCAGGGGGAATTAATGGAGAAAATACTCCGCCGCGTGCTCCGGCCTCCCAAACTACCAAAATCAAAAGCAAAGAGATCATAAACAAAGCAAATGCCTGCCGATTAGTACCCGGTAGGATCGAACGAATCCATCGCCCTGGCATAGCGGGAAGAAAGGACATTGTACCTCCAACGGGTTAAGGAAAAAATCTAGAGAAAATTTTAGTGCAATGGGATCGTCATCAACTGTTCAGTTTAAACAGATGGGATCCCTATCTGAGGGTCTAAACCCCAAAC
>NZ_JANSJJ010000200.1:0-628 GCF_047502715.1 Synechococcus sp. H55.10 | reverse complement strand
ATCCAAAAATGACAAAGCCAACCTGTCAGTAAAGCAATGACAAATTGTAACAAACTCTTTTTTTGAGGAGGAAGTCAGGAACAAGCAAAGTTGGTGTTTACGGTGGTATGCGCATCTGCAGCCTTGGTTGGAGCCTTCGCTTTGACTATCCTTAGGTTTTGCTGGCAGGTAGGTGGCTAGCCTATTGCCATTTGGTTGATGTTGAGGTTGCTGTCGTTTGCCATTTGGAGTAGCGATACCGGGCAATAGCCAGATTGGGCTCGATCAGTCCTTGCAAATCTTTGTATTCTTAGGGTCGGTAGGTTGGTTGCTGAGGGTGTGGGGAGTGATGAGTCTTGGGATACGCAGCCTGAAGGCATGGGTGGTGGTCGGTTGGCTCGCTCTCTTGCTGTTGGGCAGTTTCTGGGGGGTTGCCCCATCTCAGGCGCAGAATGTCTACCAACTGCAACAGCGACAGCAGCAGATCCAGCAACAAATCCAGGGCACCCAACGCCGCCTGGGAGAGCTGCGCCAAGCGGAAGAAGAAGCCCGCCGCCGCATGGGATCCCTGCGGCAAAACATCCAACAGACGGAAGCCAGCCTGCGCGACAACCAATATCGTCTAGAACAGGCCCAGAGGGCGCTAGAG
>NZ_JANSJJ010000199.1:0-2537 GCF_047502715.1 Synechococcus sp. H55.10 | reverse complement strand
GATTTATATCGACCCGCCCTACGGCATCAAGTACGGCTCCAACTTCCAACCCTTTGTCAACAAACGCGATATCAAGGACGGCGACGACGAAGACCTCACCGCCGAACCAGAACAGATTAAGGCGTTCCGCGACACTTGGGAGCTGGGCATACATTCGTATCTTAGCTACCTGCGCGACCGCCTACTGCTCGCCCGCGAACTGCTGACTGAAAGCGGTAGCATCTTCGTGCAAATCGGCGACGAGAATGTGCACTATGTACGATGCCTAATGGACGAAGTGTTTGGCAGGGAGAATTTTTGTGGTCAGATTACCTTTAGAAAGACAATAGGTCAAACCTCACAACTGTTAGCTGGAGTTGCAGACTATCTACTTTGGTACTGCAAAGATAAGAAAAAGGTTAAGTTCAACAAACTCCTGCGCGAGCGCCGTGCGTATGAGTTCGAGAACGCCTATCGCTTTCGCGAGACTCGTAACGGTAGTTTAGTTTCATCAAAACATGGTGAGGGCGAGCCTGTTCAGCTTACAACTCCATCCTCCCAAACTGGATCAGAAAATTCTCGCTTTGATTTTGAATTATTCGGTGTCATTTATTCTCCTCCGCGAAGTCGTGGATGGTCTACAAATGAGCAAGGGATGAATCGCCTGAAAATGGCGAACCGTTTGTCTTCTATTAATAAAACTCTCGTTTATAAAAGATACCTAAAAGATGCTGACAAGGTGAGGCTGACACTATTATGGGACGACACCATGCAGAGTACCTTTGCACCAGAAAACATATATGTAGTCCAAACATATTCGAAAGTCGTTCAGCGCTGCATCCTGATGACCACAGACCCAGGCGATTTGGTGTTTGACCCGACCTGCGGCTCGGGTACCACTGCCTATTGTGCGGAGAAGTGGGGCAGGCGGTGGATTACTTGCGACACATCGCGCGTGGCTGTTATGATTGCCAAGCAGCGGCTGATGACCGCCGTCTTCGAGTACTACGAGCTGGCGCATCCCAACGAGGGCGTGAGCAGCGGCTTCAAGTATAAAACCGTGCCCCATATCACGCTCAGGTCAATTGCCAACAATCAGGAGATTGACAGAATCTATGCCCAAATGCACCCATCCATAGAGAAGGCGCTGGAGAAGCTCCACCGTGCGCTCAAAGGCAAGCCGATAAAGTTCAAAGTTGCGCAAGGGGCTCGCGAAGGAATGGTTGTGGACTTTGCTGCCCCTGACAGCAAAACGCACACGCTGCCGTCCAAGCAAGTGGTGCGCGTCAACGAACTTCTGGAGTGGGAAGTGCCGTATGAATTCCCTGCGGACTGGCCGAAGGGTGCGCGGTCAGCCTTTGAGCAGTTTCACAACGCGCGATGCAAGATGCAACGCGCTATCGACGAGGCGATTGCCCGCCATGCGCCCCAAGAGACGCTTTACGACCAACCGCTTGTCGACGACTCGAAGGTGCGCGTGACGGGACCGTTCACCGTGGAGGCAGTGCCTGCTCCTGCGGCCTTGTCGGTGGACGAGATTCTGGAGCCTCGACCTGCGCCTGCTGACGCATCGATTGCTCGCTCAGGCGAGACGCTGCGTCAAGCCGAGTGGCGCGACGAGCTGTACAAGACAGGTATTCGGGGCAAGCAAGGGCAACGCATTCGGTTCGCGCGGTTGGAGCCGCTGCCTGGCTGCCGCTTCCTGCACGCGATAGGCGAAACCCTGCCCAGCAATGAGAACGCCGACGCTATACACACAGACGCGCCCGACTCTACCCCTATGCGCGTGGTGGTTTCCTTCGGTCCCGAGTATGCGCCATTAGAGCAGCGGCAGGTGGAGCAAGCCCATGAGGAGGCGCTAACGCTGGTGCCGACGCCGCAAATCGTTGTCTTCGCCGCATTCCAGATCGATGCAGAAGCCGCGAAGGACATCGACGAGACCAAGTGGCCTGGCGTGACACTCCTCAAGGTGCAGATGAACGCCGACCTGCTCACTGAAGATCTGAAAAAGAAACGCGCCAGCAACGAGTCGTTTTGGCTGATAGGGCAGCCCGATGTGGAAATCCTCAAACGCGACTGTAAGTACATCGTGAAAGTGCACGGTTTCGACTACTATAACACAAGAACTGGTCAAGTCGAATCGGGCGGCGCGGACAAGATTGCTGTCTGGATGCTCGATACCGACTACGACGGGCGTTGCCTCTACCCGCGTCAGGTGTTTTTCCCGCTGGCGGACAAAAACGGGGGCTGGGCGCGCCTCGCAAAGAGTCTCAAAGCGGAACTCGATGAGTCGCTTATCGAGAAGTATCGAGGCACAGAGTCGCTGCCTTTCGAAGTGGGGGAATACAAGCGTATCGCGGTCAAGATTGTCGACGACCGCGGCGTCGAGAGCCTCAAGGTGATGTATGTACCGTAGAGGTGGTAGCCCGATGAGCAAGCGCACTATCGATCGACTGATCATCAACTCGCCTTACGAGGAGCCAAAACAGCACTGGCGCTACGAGCGTAAGCCGCGCTCGTTCCGCCTTGTTGCGGGACGCCGTCGCGCGGGATACCTT
>NZ_JANSJJ010000198.1:0-631 GCF_047502715.1 Synechococcus sp. H55.10 | reverse complement strand
GGCAACGGATTGCATCCTTCTACTCTAGCTCGCGGCCTGAAGGCTTGCTTTGGCAGCTAGGACGAGCGTCTTGGATAATAGGTTTGCCCTTGGTTAGGATTTTGCCCGCGCTATGTCGGTTTCGCCGCAACTGGCCCAACTGGCCACTTGGATGGCCGGACATTTCAACAATCTGCACCAGGCGATGGCCGAGCCGGTTTGGTTTGCCAATATTCACGTCTACCAGTGCCCCCTGCCGTGGTCAGTGTTTCAGGGGATAGGGTTTTACGTGGAGCAACTGTACGATATCTACCCCGACCAGCCCTACCGGCAGCGGGTCATCCATCTCTTCGAGACCGCCGACGGGATCCGCATCCAAAACTACGCCCTGACCTCTCCAGAGGCCTACAAATGTGCCGGTCGGAACTTGGAGCAATTGGCTGGCCTGACGGCGGCAGAGCTGGAACTCTTGCCCGGCTGTGTAACCCAGGTGGAGTGGACGGGATCCTGCTACCGGGGCCGCAGCGTGCCCGGCAAAGGCTGTATCGTCGAGCGCAAGGGCAGAACCACCTACCTCTATAGCGAGTTCGAGATTGGGGCCGACTACTTCCACAGCCTGGATCATGGCCGCGACCCGGAAACGGATCTGTAT
>NZ_JANSJJ010000197.1:0-632 GCF_047502715.1 Synechococcus sp. H55.10 | reverse complement strand
GACCACTGCCTGTGGGATATCGGCGCCGGGACAGGCACCATCGCCATCGAAGCGGCCATTCTCTGCCCCAAAGCTCAGGTGATCGCCATTGAGCGAGATGCAGAGGTGGTTAGCCTGATCGAGAGCAACTGCGAGAAATTCGGCCTCAACAACGTGCAGGTAATCCAGGGCACTGCCCCCGCTTGCTTGCACCAGCTCTCTCCGCCCCCCGATCGCATCTGTATCGAAGGCGGCCATCCGCTACGGGAGATCCTGGAGGCCTCCTGGAACCATCTCAAGCCCAACGGCAGGATTGTGGCAACCACCAACTCTCTGGAGGGGCTCTACGGCCTCTCTACCGGGCTGGCTGCCGTGCGAGCTCATCATGTGGAGGTGATCCAATCGGCCGTGAACCGCCTGGAACACCGCGGTCTCACCCAACTGTTGCTGCCTTTGGATCCCACCTTTGTGTTAAGCGGGGAAAAATCCAGCTAAATCTCATAAAAAATCGTTTACATTTTTTGCAAATCCCTTCGAAAAGTAATGAGCTCAAGAAAATTGAGCTAGCCCAAGCTCTCCAGAGATGGGCAAAGTGCAAACCTTAAGCTATGCCGATATTTCTAGATTGCAGACTTCCATTTGCTCTTATACCA
>NZ_JANSJJ010000196.1:0-632 GCF_047502715.1 Synechococcus sp. H55.10 | reverse complement strand
GCCACTTACCCCTCCGGCTACCAAACCGAGGTCAACCTCAAGGCCCTAGAGTGGCTCCAGCTTTTGGCCCGCAAGCTGTGACGGGGCTATGTGCTCACCCTTGACTACGGCTACACCGCCCAGCGCTACTACAGCCCCCAGCGCTTCCAGGGCACGCTCCTGGCCTACCGCCAACATGGCACCTACGCGGATCCCTATGTCTGGGTGGGATCCCAAGATCTCACTGCCCATGTGGACTTTACCACCTTGCAGCAGGTGGGGGAATCTCTGGGGCTCAAGTGCCTGGGCTTCACCCAGCAGAGCTACTTTTTGGTAAACCTGGGATTGGCGAAAAGGCTAGCCGACCTCAGCCAAGTTGGCGACGAGGGGCGGGATCTGGTCCAGGTGTTGCGACGGCGACATGCCCTTCACGCTCTGCTGGATCCGCTGGGGTTGGGGAGCTTTGGGGTGCTGCTGCAAGCCAAGGGCCTGAGCGACTCGGAGTATGCCCAGCCGCTGCGGGGCTTTGTCGATCCGGAGCTACACAGGGGGATAGCTTGGTAGCCCCGCACTAAAGTGGAAGGTGGAGAAGCCCGCAAGCAACTTGAGTTGCTCTCCCTTTGCCCCATCGGGCCGGAGGCCTTAGCAAGCAC
>NZ_JANSJJ010000195.1:0-633 GCF_047502715.1 Synechococcus sp. H55.10 | reverse complement strand
GATGCGCTGCCAGCTCTGGTAAGACGCGATACAGGCAGGGTGCACACCAACTTTAACCAGACCGTTACTGCCACTGGCCGGCTCAGCTCCTCCAACCCCAATTTGCAAAATATCCCCATCCGCAGTGAGTTTAGCCGCCGCATTCGCCAGGCCTTCATTCCCCAGGAGGGATGGCTGTTGGCCTCGGCTGACTACTCACAAATTGAGCTGCGCATCCTGGCCCACCTCAGCCAAGAGCCAACCCTCCTTGAGTGCTTTCGCTCCGGGGAAGATGTGCATACCCTGACTGCTCGCTTGCTCTTTGACAAGCAAGAGGTAACCAGTGAGGAACGCCGCCTTGCCAAGACGATTAACTATGGCGTGATCTATGGCATGGGAGCCCAGCGTTTTGCCCGCACGGCAGGAGTATCGCTGGCAGAAGCTAAGCAGTTCTTGCAGCGATTTAATGAGCGCTATGCTGGCGTTTTTGCCTATCTCCGCGCCACCGAAGCCTTTGTGTAAGAACACGGCTATGTGGAAACCATCCTGGGTCGCCGCCGCTATTTCCCCAATTTGTCTCAGCTATCGGGCCACCGCAAACAAGCCGAGCTGCGGGCTGCTGTGAATGCCCCCATTCAGGGATCCGCTTCAGAC
>NZ_JANSJJ010000194.1:0-633 GCF_047502715.1 Synechococcus sp. H55.10 | reverse complement strand
ATACCCCCCTGCGCCCAAGGGGTGGATCCAGAAGGCATGGGATCCTTGGTTACCACCAGGGTTCTGGCTCCCTCTGCTTCCGCCCACAGGGCTGCATAGATCCCTGCCACCCCTGCCCCCAGGATCAAGAGGTCTGTTTCCGCTAGGAAAGACGTAGACAACACTGGACAAAACAGACCCTCGCCAAGGGTGCTCCCTCTAGGCTCCAGCAGGCACTGACAGCATGGCCAGGATGGACTTGCGGGCTTTTTCGGCCACCGCCTCCGGCACCTGGATCACGTAGCGCATCTCCACTAGGGAGCGGTAGATCTTCTCCAGGGTAATTTTTTTCATATACTCGCAGACGGCGTCCGCCTTGACGGGGATAAAGGTCTTATCGGGGGCCTCTTTTTGCAGCCGGTGGAGAATGCCCACCTCGGTGGCAACCACAAACTCGCGGCTAGCCGAAGTTCTGGCATAACGCACCATCCCCTCGGTAGAAAGAAGCTTGGCGTCCGGCTTGAGAAATAGACAACTGGAGCCGCAACTGCACTCGGGGTGGATGAGGAACTCCGCCTCCGGGTGCTTCTCTGCCATTGCCTTGAGGTGCTCCTCGCGAATGCCCACATGGACGTGGCACTCGCCGGGGAACAG
>NZ_JANSJJ010000193.1:0-32935 GCF_047502715.1 Synechococcus sp. H55.10 | reverse complement strand
CTCCCTGAGGGATGACCCTCACCCCCGGCCCCTCTCCCTGAGGGATGACCCTCACCCCCGGCCCCTCTCCCTGAGGGAGAGGGGAGATGCTTCGGCGTTGTTCAGCTTCTGTCGGTGGCCAACCTCTTGAGAACAAGGAAGGTGCCGCCCAGGAAGAGCAGGCCCATCAGCCCGGCTAGGGGGTTGCCGCCGATGCCGGTGAGCCACTCTGGCGCCCTGCCGGTGTACTCGATCCAAGCCAAGTTGTTGACCCAGGTGATGCCCCACACCCAGCCGGCGTGCAGCCCCAGGCTGAGTCCTAGCTTGTTTTGGTTCCACACCTTGGCCTGGGCCAGCAGCAGGCCCATCAGCCACAGCCCCGGAAACTGGGGCCAGGTGGCGAGGATCTCTGCTGGCGGCTTCAAAAAGTGGGCCAAAGCAAAGAGAAGGCTGGATCCCCACAGAGCGCTTGTCCAGCCGTAGTCCAAGGCCATCTCCTGCAGCAGCCAGCCGCGGAACAACAGCTCTTCTGCTAGAGCCACCGCCAGGCCCACCCCTAGCCCCAGCAAGCCATAGCCCAGCAGGGATCCCCCTTCCACCGGCTGCCAGCTCAGCCAGCCCAGGGCCCCCTCCAGGCCAAAGAGCAGAAAAAGCCCGCCCACACCCATCCCCAGGCCCCAGAGGATCCCAGCTCGGCAGGCCCAACTCTTGTCCAGGCCATAGGCGGCAAACCCGGATCCCCACAGCCCCAGCCAAAGGAGCAGGAGGACATACAGCGGCAGCCAGAGGTACTCTCGGCCAAAGAAAACCCCCCCTAGCCCGACCAACGGCAGCCAAGCTAAGAGGGGGATCCCCAAAAACAGCAACAGCCGCAGTGGAAACGGAGAAGTCTTCAGTTGGGCAATTAGCTCGACAATTGGCAGGCCCACCCAAACCGCTCCTAACTAGCGTTCCGGCTCGATCGAGCTGGTGAGGCCGTGCCGGCGCAACTGCTCGCAGTAAAACTCCGCGTGCTCCCGCGGCACCACGATGACCACAGCAACGCCGTTGTTGTGGGCTTCCAACATGATCTCGGTGGCTTGCGGCGGCATCATCGATGGAATGACCTTCACCAGCACCTGCACCACGTACTCCATGGTGTTGACATCGTCGTTGTGCAGCAACACCCGGTACATGGGCATATGCTTCGGGGTTACAGAAGGCTTAACCAGAGTCTCCGTAGCCACGACGATCCCTCCTTGGGTCAACAAGAGGTTCTAGAACGCAAAACCGAAAACAAAGCCAAAAAGCAAAAAACCTTAATGGAATTTTAGCCTTCGCAGGAAGGGCTATGAAAAGGCCGCGGAGAACCCAAGCCTCAGGTCTGGCGTTCTTAAACAGAAGCTAACCCAGTTTTCACCGGCCCACAACCTCAGTTTGGGCGCAGAAGTGCTTGACTAGGGGCAATTGGCCATTGTTGCGGATCCCTTTACATTTGCCGGCGTCGCTGAGGTTAGCTGTATGAGTTCCCTGCGTTCCCGTCGCTTTTTCCTGCAGTTGCTGATGTTTGGCGGTGGGGCAGCCGCCCTGGCCGCCTGTGGGGGCACCTCCAGTTCTTCTATCCCGCCGCTGGGAGAGCCGGGATTTCCCCAGGGGGTGTTTGCCGGGGATCCCACCTCTGAGGGGGCGGTGCTTTCCACGCGGGTGGTGCCGGCCAGCAGCGTGGATACGGTGCCTGTGACGCTGCAGATGGCGGAAAATGCCGAGTTCAACCCCATTCTGCAGCAGGTTGCGCTGACTGCCCGCCGCGTGGCCGGTCGCAACTACCGCACCGAGCCGGGCGACTACATTGCCCGCGCCGTTGTTACCGGCCTGAGGCCGGCGCAGCGCTATTTCTACCGCTTTGTCAGTGAGGGGTTTACCAGCCCTGTGGGCCAGTTCCGCACCCTGCCGGCTCCGGGCGATGGGCGGCCCATCCGCTTCTTGCACATTAGCTGCGCCAATGAGCCTCCTTTCCCCATTGGGGCGGCCCTGTTGGCTGAGGTTAACCGCGGCGATATCGATTTCATCTCCTTCAACGGCGACACCGTCTACGCGGATCGCTTCTGGCTGGGGCTGGATCCCATCGGCAACCTGGAGTTTTACCGCAGCCTCTATCGGGATCAGCGGGATCCCAAATATGCCGGACCAGAGTTCCCGCAGTTGTTCAGCCGCACCTCCTTTGTCGTTAACTGGGATGACCACGAGGTGATCGACAACTACAGCGGCCAGAAGGCCCGCGGCGGCCGCGCTGTCCAGCTCAACGACACCACCGGGCAAACCCGCGACGTGGAAGATTTCAGGGTGCTGGGCTACCAAGCCTTTTTTGAGTACAACCCCATCACCCCCAACTTGACGGATGTGCCGGGGGTAGATAGCCGGGATCGGGTGTTTCGCAGCTTCCGCTACGGCGCCAACGCCGAAGTCTTTATCCTCGACCTGCGCCAGTACCGCGACTTGGCTGCTGTGACCCCGATCCTGCCCATTTTGCCCCCTGGCTTGACCCGCCAGCGCTTTTTGGAACTGGCCGGCATCCGCCTCACGCCCCAGCAGGAGACCCTGTTCTTCGGCCCGCCGGGATCGGAAGAGGCGCTGTTTAACCTGCTGCGCCGCACGCCGCGCATTCTTTTGGGAGAACCCCAAAAGCAGTGGTTGTTCAACAGCCTGCGCAGCTCCACCGCCACCTACAAGTTCATCGTCAGCGAGTTTCCCATCACGGTGACCTATTTCCGCTCCAACGACGTCTGGGAGGGCTACTGGCTGGAGCGGCAGGAGGTGATCGACTTTATTGAGCGCAACAACATCCGCAACGTGGTGTTCCTAACCGGCAACAACCACGCCGGCTTTATCGGCCAGGTCAACCCCGGCAGCAGCAACCCCATCTGGGAGGTGTGGACTGGCCCCACCGGACGCAGCGTGACCGCCTTGAGCATTGACGAGTTGGGCAGCCAACTGGGGATCCCCAACGCCAGCCGCCTCTACTACCGGATTGTGAATGGCTTTCTCGCCCCTGTGAACCCTGCCAATCCAGAAGTGAGCGGGATCCCTGGCGTAACGACAGGCAACCTGCGCTTTTTGGAGCTGGCGGTGCCCAACTACACCCTCATTGAAGTCTCCGGCAGCCGCTGCACCCTTCAGATCAAGGGCCCCACCGGCAGCGTCCTCACCGATCCCCTGGGGCGCCGCGGAGAACTGGTGCTGCCCCAGTGAGAACAATCAAGGGCTTTGGGCAGGTTTTCTCACTCTCATTCTGATCGAAATTCAGGGATCCCTGCGCAAGTTGGGATCCCCTTTTGTAACCCTTTTTTGCAACTTGTAAGGAAGATGCCGGCTGTGATCGCAATCAGCCAGGGAGCGAAAACGTTAATGCTAGCGTGTAGGTAGGGCAGGGATCCCTGTTGCGGCAAAGAAAACTTCATGGAAGGAGGAAAATCCGATGGTTGCTCTGCGGGGTTGGCTGGCAGCGGGCATGATCGGCGCGGCTGCAATCCTGGGTGGTGGTGAAGCGTGGGCCCAAAGTAGCTTGTGGTTACTGAACGGGCAATCGACCTGGGTTAACGGTTATTTCTACCCAGGCGAGAACATCTGGGCCGAGTGCGACCTCGACTGCCACGACGTGGATCTGGTGCTTTACGATCGCAACGGTCGGGTGGTAGCGGAAGATACGCTCTTGGACGATTTCCCCATCGTCCAGGCTCCCTATGAGGGCAATTTCGCAATCCAAGTAATCATGGCCGGCTGCCGCCACCCACGCGGCTGTGCTGTCGTCGTCGATTCTGACTACGGCTTCTAGCGCTTCCCTCGCCCCTAGCCCCTCTCCCTCTTGGAAGAGGGGAAGGAGGTACCGCCTGCTGTAGGGATGAAGGGGGCTGGCTAGGCGGGTTTGTGGCTGGCTTCCTGCACTTTGGCGTGGGTGAATCTGCTCAAGCCATGGATGGTTTTTTCCCAGTAGAAGGGCTTGGTAAAAAGCTGCCACAGGGCCATGTAGGCTGCCATGGAGTGCAGTTGCCAGTAAATGGGGTTGAGGAGAGCATAGAAAGCCAAGTCGTAGTAGCCCCGCCGAAAAACGGCCACCAAGTTCAAGTAGATCCCAATGGCATTGCCCACCAAGAGGTTAAACAAGCCCAAGTAAATTAGCCAACTGGGAAAGATGTTTTGCAGCCAATGGGCGCGGGTGAGCAGCCAGTAAATAAACAGCAGCCACATGATGGGGCTGGTGAGGAAGGTAAAGAAGCTGCCGCCGATAAAAAATTGGTAGGCCAGCCAGTTCTTGAGGCCCAGCTTGCGCAAAGAGCGCAGCGGGTTGCGGTTGTGCACCAGCCAGGTCTGCATATAGCCTTTGATCCAGCGGGAGCGCTGCCGGATCCAGTTTTTAAGGGCGCAGTTGGCCTCTTCGTAGGTGGTGGAGTTGATCACCCCCACCGTGTAGCCGTGCTGGCTGGCGCGAATGCCTAGATCGGCATCTTCGGTGACGTTAAAGGGATCCCATCCCTGCAATTCCCGCAGGCGGTCGGTGCGGAAGTGGTTGCTGGTGCCCCCCAGGGGAATGGGCATTTTCAAGGTTTCCAGGCCCGGCAGCAGGTAATCAAACCAATAGGAATACTCCAGGGTAAACATGCGGGTAAGAAAGTTCTCGTTGCGGTTGAAATAGTTGAGGGCCGCCTGGACGCAGACCAAGCTGGGATCCCCTTTTTTGAAGGCAATGATGGCTTTTTTCAGTTGATCCGGATCGGGGATGTCTTCGGCATCGTAGATGGTGAGGTATTCGCCGCGGGCAAAGGCCAGGCCGTAGTTGCAGGCTTTGGGCTTGGTCTTGGGCTTGCTATCCGGCACGATCAATAGGCGCACGTAGCGGGGCGGCTTGGCGGCGCGGGCGGCCTCGATGGTGGCCTGGTCGTTTTCTTCCAACAGGATCAGCACGTCTAGGCGCTCGTGGGGGTAGTCCAGCTTGGAGAGGGAGTTGATGAGAATCGGCATCACCTCCGGCTCTTTGTAGACCGGCACCAGGATGGTGTAGATGGGCAAGCTGCGGTCATCGAGGGCGGCCACTTCTTCGTCGGTAATCTGGTGGAAGCGATCGGCGGATCCCACCAAGCTGAGCAGCAGTTTGAAGAAAATCGAGGCTATGTAGAAGAGGTTAATCAAAAGCACCAAGATCGTCAGAGTTGTCCAGGGAGCGCTGGCCAAACTCCACAGCAGCAGCAGCAGCAGGCCATAGCCGACGGCAATTTGCGAGGGGGTAAACACCCGCGAGGCCGATTCCTCCGGCAGGCGGGCCAGCAGCTTGTACACCGCCTCTTGGCTAAAGCGGGATCCCTGATCTTGGCTGAGGAGCTGGGTAATATCCTGCTCGGTGCCCAGCACCTTTTCAATCCGCAGCCCTGGCCGCCAATTGTAGAGCAGCTCGTCCACCGCCCAGTCCAGGGGGTCGTTGACCATCACGGTGAGGGTGTGCTCGTCCGTCCAGCTCAGGGGGTAGAAGAGGTGGTGCATCATCAATTCCGGATCGAACTGGCGGCTTAGGACCTCGTCCCGGTAGAGCAGCCCTGTTCCCATCAGCTCCGAGACGGAAGGGTAGCCCAGCAAATGGGCCAGAATGCTGAGATACTCGGGGGTGGAGAGGTAGCTCAGCCGGGTCAGCACCTGCCCCAGGCTAGATCCGGTGCGGCGGCGGATCTCCAGAGCCTGCTGCCACTGCTCCAGGGTGAGGCGGCTACCCAGCAGCTCAGCAGCCAGTTTGCGCTCGAGGATAACTGTCAAGATCTGCTTTTCGGTGGCCGGGATCTCCCACAGCTTTTCGGCCTCTGGGCAAAGGCGTTTCACAGCCTGCCAGACGCCAGGAAAGCCGGGCTCTTCCGTGGCCACCACAACGGTTTGCGGGTTGAGCCAGCCACAGGGCAAAAAGCGCACCGGCAGGAGATCGCTGGGTTCCACTAGCCAAGGCAGCTCTAGATCTAGAGGCTGCTTGAGCAGCCAGTCCCGCAGCTTGGGCCGATCCAAAATCTGGCGACACAGCTCGGCAAACTTGCCAGGATGCATGACCCGCAAGCTCCAAAAAGCCCTGGGCAAGGAGCAGCCCACCTCTTCGCGGTACTCCTCCGCTGCCGCCAGTTGCTGGCGGGTGAGATAGCCCGCGCGCAAAAGCGAGGACTTAAGGGACTGGAGCATGGCCTAAGACCCGCGGTTTGGCTCAAGTCTGGCTCAACCGCAAGCCCATGCCTAGCCCCCCCTAGGAAGGGATGGGGGACTCGGGGCGGCGAGCCAAGCGGCGATAGACATTCCAGGCTCCCGCTGCCAGCAGAATAGCCAGCAGCAGCACCAGCCAATAGCGGTACTGCCACAGCAAAAGCTGCCAACTGAAGCGGCCTGGGTAGCGCACCCGGTAGCCTTGGGGGGTGAGATCCCAGCTCTGCACCTGGGTGAGGGCGGGGGCGGCGGCGTAGGCGGTGAGCACATTTCCCTGCAGTTGGTTGGCCAGGCGGGTGCGTGGATCGGCAAGGCCGCGGCTGAGGCGTTCTGCCAAGGCCGGATCAGATCCCCACCAGGACAGCCAGAGGGTGGGCCTGCCTTGGAGCAAAAAGTACTGCAAGAGGCCGAGGTTTTCCTGGGGTTGGGCGGCCAGGGCCACCTGCTGGTTCAAGGGGTTGAGGATCTCGAACTGGGATCCCAGCCGGATGGGGCTGTAAGGGAGCTCCACCTGCTCCGGGGCAGCGACAAGGATCTGCCAGGCGAAGTCGCCTGTTTCCAACTGGGTCTTTTCCTGGGGCAGAAACTGAAGGGTGGGCAGGAGCGGTTGGGCGGCCAGCCGGCTCAAGGCCCCCACCAGGTAGGCGGCAGCCGGCAGCCGTTGGGGATCCCCCAGCCAAACCCGTCCGGATCCCTGCAGCACCGCCGGGATCTCCTGCAGCTCGCCACTGGGGGCTTGGTAGCCGCTCCAGAGAAAGCCGGAGCTATCCGAGCGCACCTGAACCGTCAGCGGCGTCAGGGATCCCTGGCAATTGCCGGGGCTGGCCCCGTAGTCAAAGCGCAGCTCCAGTTGGTTGAAGCGGCGCAGCAGGCGGGTGGGCAGGGTCACGGTCTCGTTGAGCTGGCTGCGACCAGTGAGGTTGTAGGTGCGCAGCAGAACGCCGTTGAAGAACACATAGCCCGTCAGGCGATCCCCGGCCCGACCATCCACCGGGTTCATGATCACATCCAGTTGGGCCGCCAGATCCCGCGGGCGCCCCCCCAACTGGGCCAGGTTGAAGTTGAAAACCAAAGACTGGCTGCCAAAGCCCCGCAGCAGGGGATCCACGATCCCCAACTCCCGCAAGCTGAGGCGGTTGGCCTTGAGAGCCCGCTCCCAGTCCGCCACCGCCGCCACCCGGATGCCGCGGCTCACCAGCCCCGCCCGCTTCCACTCTTCATAGAGGGCAAGAATGGCCTCGCGGCGGGCGGCCACCCGCAGCCGCGATCCCTCTGAAGTTACTTGATGCTGCAGGTGGGGGGTAAAGTTGGCCGGCTCCAGAATCACTTGAGGCCCTTCCCCTGGACGGTTGCTCCAGAGGATGGGGGTCTGAGGGAAGAGGTGGGCCAGTAAGCTGTACAGGCCCAGCGCTGCTTCCGCCACCTCAGGAGAGGGGTTGGCGGGCACCACCAGCGTGAGCTGGGGGTACATCAGGTGCAGAAAGCCGGCCACCGTAGCATCGGGCACGCGGGGCACCAGCTCAAAAAAACTGTCCCGCCCTACCCTCAGCAGCAGGTTGCCGGTGTTGAGGTCGGCACAGATGTCGTCACTAATGCTCAAAAACGGCTGCACCGACACCGTGATAAAGCGCTCACCCGGCGGCAGGTTAGGGATGGGCACCCGCACCACCGGCTCCTGCCGCAGATCTTGCACCAGAAAGATCCCCGCCAGCTCCTCGTTAATCAGCACCCGCACGGTAGAAGTGGGCTTGAGCACCGGCGAAGGTTCTAGGCGCAACTGCACAAAGCTGGCTTCTGGGTCGATGCCGTTGATGGGCGCAGGGACGGTGACATCCAGGCGCGGGTTGGATCCCTGCAGCAGCACCGAACGCTCGTAGCCCAGCCTCTGGAAAGCAAGGGGCTCCGCCCGCACTGCCTCTGTTGGCACGCAGCAGAGCAAGCCGGCCACCAACAGCCCCCACCCTCGCCTTACCCTAGCCATCTGCTGGATCCCTAGCACCTGCTCTGACGACAGAAAAAGCCTACACCTGCGGCGGGGGCAGTCGCCAAACTTCTAGGAGTATATGGCGCAAGAGTGATGAACTGGCCACAAGAAAGCCCCCTTCCTCAGGAACTCTCCTAGGCGCGGGCGTAGTCGTCCTCAAAGCGCACGATGTCGTCCTCCCCCAAGTATTCCCCGTTTTGCACCTCGATGATCACCAAGGGGATGGTGCCGGGGTTTTCCAGACGGTGCTTGGTGCAGGGGGGAATGTAGGTGGACTCGTTGGAGTTAAGCAGCACCACCTCCTCGCCCCGGGTAACGCGCGCCGTGCCCCGAACCACGATCCAGTGCTCGCTGCGGTGGTAGTGCATCTGCAGGCTAAGGCGATGGCCGGGCTTGACCTCGATGCGCTTGATTTTATACATCGGGCCTTCATCCAAGATCCAGAAGGCTCCCCAGGGGCGGGTCTGAGCCTGGGAGGGCAAAAGCTCCAGTGCCGGAATTGCCGCGTTGTCCATGTCCCGCACAGACTGTAGCATTGAGGTCACACCTTGTTCCACTTCAGGGGCTCTCACATCCTCACCTGCAGCGCGGCAACTTTTCATCGACCATCTTGCTGAACCCAATACGCCAAAACTCGTAGAAAAAAAGTCTCGAGAAGGGGAATACTAACGCTCCCTTGCATCTCTAACAGTTTTTGCAAAACTTGCTTTTAGGATTAACTAGGGTGTTCCAATGCCCTAGGCCGTCAAGTTTAGTGAAACTCGTTCATGGGGCATGGATGTTCGTAAACCGGCTTAAAGCCATCTTGCGGCTCGCGGCGCCGGTAGGGATCCCCTTGCTGCTCCTAGCTGGCCTCTTGTGGGGGCTAAAGGAAGGCTGGGGCTGGGTGAGCCTGGAGATGCAGTTCCTTAGCTACAAGGGATCCGTAGCCGCCCTGGGGCCGGATCCGCGCCTGCCCATTGTTGGCACCACCTTTCCCCCTTCGCTGGTGCTGGCCACGGCCATTTTGGGGCGCTCGCCGCTGGTGTTGCAGGCCATTTTGGGATCCCTGGTGTTGGACTGGATGGGGCAACAGTTGCGCCGTTTGCCTGTCGGCTTGGGGTGGCGCTGGCTGTGGGGCCTGTTGCTGCTGCTGCAGCCGGCTTTGCTCCTGATGCTGCTGCGCAGCCCAGTTTGGACGGCCACCTCGCTTTTAGTGGGGGTGAACATGGCCTTGTTGTTCCCTCTGGCGGATGGGAAACAAGCAGCGGAGAAGGACGAGCTGCCCGTTACCCTGCGGCTGCTGCTCATTGGGCTGGCCTTGGGGCCGCTGATGGTGCTGCGCTGGGAGAGCGGCTGGCTGTTGCCCTGGCTGGCAGGACTGCTGCTGGTGGCTTTTCGCCGCGAATCTTGGGGGTTTCGCTGGGCCTCGCTGCTGGTGGTGGGGTTTATCAGCCTGGCCCTGATCCTGAGCTGGCTGTATGTCAACTGGTTAGCGGTGGGGGATCCCTGGGCTTTTACCTACCAGGTGGGCAGCGGCCTGCGCCTGCCGCAGTTGCGGGAAGACCTGCAGCAGGCCGGCGGCTGGCAAGGGCTGGTGGAGCTGGGCAAGTGGCTGGCGGTGCTGGCCCCTGCCTATCTCCTGGTGGGGATGGGATCCCTGCTGGGCCGCTGGGTCGGGGCCTTGATCTGGGGGATGCCGCTGGTGGTTCTGCTGGCTTCCCTGGGCCAGGGGCTGTTTTTGCCGGAGCTGAGCCGCTTTGGTCTCGTCTGGGTGCCGCTGCCGTTGCTGATGGGGGCCTACTTAGTCCGCGGAGCCGGCCCCGGCTGGGCCAAGCGCCTGTTGATCACTGCCCTTTTGGGGCTGAACTGCCTTACCGCTGGCTATGGGCTAAGCCAAGAGCCACGATTTTTGGCGCCCCTGGTGGTTGAGGAGCGGGATCTCTGGGAGCGACTGGTGGCAGGGGTGGCGCCCCTTAGCCGTGAGTTGGGAGCGGCCCAAAACCTGTACGAAGTGACCTCTGGGGGGCAGACTTTGGAAGCGTGGCGCCAGCAGCGGCAGGCAAAGCGCCAAGTAGGGGAATATCTCCGCCGCCACCTGCTGCCTGGCGAGAAGGTGTTGGTGGACGACGACATCCACTTTGAGGCTATCTTTTGGGCGGGGGATCCCCGCTTGTTCCTTACTCCCCACCAGTACGAGTTTGCCTTGGCTCTGCAACACCCCCAGGAGCGGGTGGACTACTTGCTGGTGGCGGGGCCGGCGGATCCCTTGCGGAGCGCCGATCGCATCCTGCAATTTTGGCCTGAGCTTACCTTTGAGGGGCTGCCGGGCTTTAGGGAGGTCTACAGCTCCCCGCAGGTGCAGCTGTGGGCCCGCCAGGCAGAGCTTGAGGAGGAAACGAGATGATCTGGAAACGGCAATGGCCGCGGCGACAGGTGCTGCAGATGGGCGGAGCGCTGCTGGCTGCCTCTGGAGTTGCCGGCTGTGGTCAGGGCTTCGAGAACGTTACCACTGGAAACCTGAACTTGTCAGAGCTCTTGGCCCGCTGGGAAGTGGGCACTGGCGAGGATCCCGGTCGCTTCCTCTGGGAAATCGAGTCGGATCCGCAGGTGGCAGCGGTGGCGCGGGACTGGGATCCCCATTTCTTAAGCGGCTGGCTCAACAGCTTTGACCACCGCCAGGGGGATCTCTCCTTCTGGCGCAACTGGCACCAGGCGGGGCTTTTGCGGCAGTGGTTTGAGCGGGGCTACAGCCTGCACATCATCACCTGGGAAGACGACACCACCCGCCCCTGCGGCGACTACCACCTCTCGCCGCAGTTTATCCAGGACGTAGCCGAGCTGGCCGGGTATATTGCCCAAGCCAACCCCCAAGGCCGCCCCACCTACTGGAGCCTGGCCACCGAGTTTTCCTACTGGCGCGTCCCTGCCGACGCCTACAACGCCGACACTGCCCCCTACTACCGCGCCCTGATGCGCAACATCTTAAGAGCCCGCCAGGCCATCAAGGAGCGGCTGCCCGAGGCCGAGGTGGCCCTCTGCTGGGGCGGCTGGATTGCCACCTTTGACGATCGCCGCCGCGGGGCAGGGCGCAGCATGGTGGAGCCTTTTGCCGAGACGATGAGCCAAATGGACGGGATCGCCTTCCAGTCGATGCGCCAGCGGCGACCGGGGGAGTTTAACCCGGAGCTCAACGGCCCGGATCCGGGTAACCCCGAGCAGATCCGCCTCTGCTGCCGCCTCTTTGCCCCCATCCACCGCAACCTGATGCTGGCCCACTACGAGCCCTCGATTAAGGACAAGCACCCCAACGGTGGCCGGGCCGACACCGTCCAGGGGGATTTCGCGATCATGAGCCGGCCAGAGTGGCTGCAGGAGGTGTCGCAACTGGGATTGCGGCGCCTGTCCCTGATGCACTACGGCCTCTACAAGGGGGATCCCTATGGGGCGCTGACGGCAGCCCGGCAATTCCGGGCCCGCGTAGGTTTGCCGGCTATTGCCCAGAGGGTGTAGGCGTTGGCTGAATTGACCAGATGTGGGATCCCCATCTGGATCCTTCCGTCTGCTTGCCATAGTAGGATCAGCACCTGCGTACCCTACCTTGCACGGACCGCTGGTCTTTAGCGGCCGAGATTTTTCTAACCTCAAACGCCCCTCATGCCGCCCATCACCAAGATCCTGATCGCCAACCGAGGCGAGATTGCCCTGCGCATCATCCGCACCTGTCAGGAAATGGGGATCCGCACCGTGGCCGTCTACTCCACTGCGGATCAGAACTCGCTGCATGTCCAACTGGCGGACGAGGCCGTCTGTGTAGGGGATGCCCCGGTGGCCAAAAGCTACCTCAACATTCCCAACATCATCTCGGCAGCCCTTACCCGCGGCGCCAATGCTATTCATCCGGGCTACGGGTTCTTGGCGGAGAATGCCAAGTTTGCCGAGATGTGTGCCGACCACAACTTGATCTTCATCGGCCCCTCGCCAGAGGCGATGCGCAAAATGGCCGACAAAGCCACGGCCCGCGAGACTATGCAAGCGGTGGGCGTGCCGACCGTGCCCGGCAGCCGCGGCTTGATCACCTCTGATGAAGAAGCAGTGAAGCTGGCGGAGAAAATCGGTTACCCCGTGATCATCAAAGCCACTGCCGGCGGCGGGGGGCGGGGCATGCGGGTGGCCAGAGATGCCCAAGAATTGCTGAAGATGATGCGCACCGCCCAGGGGGAAGCCCAGGCGGCCTTTGGCAATGGCGGGATCTACCTGGAGAAGTTTATCGAGCGCCCCCGCCATGTGGAGTTTCAGATCTTGGCCGACAGCCACGGCAATGTGGTGCACCTGTACGAGCGGGATTGCTCAATTCAGCGGCGGCACCAAAAGCTGCTGGAAGAGGCCCCCAGCCCGGCTTTGACCACGAGCTTGCGCGCCCGCATGGGAGCAGCAGCGGTGAAGGCAGCCAAGGCAGTGAACTACGTGGGGGCGGGCACGGTGGAGTTTTTGCTGGATAAAAACGGCCAGTTCTACTTCATCGAGATGAACACCCGCATCCAGGTGGAGCATCCGGTTACCGAGATGGTGACGGGGCTGGATTTGATTGCCGAGCAAATTCGCATCGCCCAAGGTCAACCTCTGACCTTTCGCCAGAAGGATGTGGAACTGCGGGGCCATGCCATCGAGTGCCGCAT
Source organism: Synechococcus sp. H55.10 (assembly GCF_047502715.1). Lineage (NCBI taxonomy): Bacteria > Bacillati > Cyanobacteriota > Cyanophyceae > Synechococcales > Synechococcaceae > Synechococcus > Synechococcus sp. H55.10. The sequence continues at coordinate 20,110 of NZ_JANSJJ010000193.1, read as the reverse complement.
CAACGCCGAGGATCCCAAGCAGCAGTTTCGCCCTTGCGCGGGCACCATCAGCGCCTATTTGCCCCCTGGGGGGCCGGGGGTGCGCATGGACTCCCACATTTACACCGACTACACCATTCCCCCCTACTACGATTCGCTGCTGGGCAAGCTGATCGTCTGGGGGCCCAACCGGGCGGCAGCTATCCGCCGCATGCAGCGGGCACTGGGGGAATGCGCCATCACCGGCGTGCCCACCACGATCCCTTTCCACCAGCAGATCCTGCGCCACGAGGCTTTTTTACGGGGCGAGGTGTACACGGATTTCATCACCCAACACCTGCTGCCCAGCCAGTAGCAATCCAATCAGAAGTCGTTTGGGATCCCGCTTTGAACTGTGGCTTGCTGGAAGTTAAAGTTAAGGGTGAGTTGAGGGTTGCTGGTCTTGCAGATGAGGGATCCCTGGCCCGACTCGGTTCAACAGGCCCCTCTCCAGCGTCAGCCGAGCTGCCCTGTGCCCAGCCTCAGCCAGTTGGTGCTGCAATTTTTGCAGGAGCGGGAGCGGGATCTGGCCCCAGCCAGCCGCCGCACCTACCGCATTGCTCTGGAGCAGTTTGCCAAAACTTGCCCGGTGCCGCTGGGACAGGTGCAGCCGTCCCACGTTCAGTCTTTTTTAAACAGCTTGAGGGGGCGTCCGTTGCGCAACCGTTCGGGCCAGTGGATCCATCCGCCTGCCTCTCCCGCTACCTACAACCTGAAGCGGCTGGCGCTGCAACAATTTTTTGAATGGGCCAGCCAGCGAGGCTACTTTCCGGATCCCTTGCCCACCCAGGCCATTCGACCTGCCCGCCTGCCCGCTCGTCTGCCTCGCGACCTGGATCGGCTGTTGTTGCAGCGGGTTCTGCAACGGGCCCAAAGCCATTCTCTGCGCTACGCAGCCTTGATCCGCCTGCTGTTGGAGTGCGGCCTACGGGCGCAGGAGCTGTTGGACTTGACAGTACAGGATTTTCAGATCAGCCCTGAGGGATCCCTGTTGGAGGTGCGCTGTGGCAAGGGAAGTAAACCTCGCGCTGTGGCGGTCGGGGATCCCCTCTCCGAGCTGCTGCAACAATATCTGAGCCAAGAACGGGGCCCGTGCGCGCCGACGGATCCCTTGTTTGTCTCCCAATCCCGCTGCCCGGCCTACCGGGGTCGTCCCCTCACCTACGATGGCCTACGTCATATTGTGCTTAAGCTCACCGAGCCTGAGCCGGGCCACCAAACCCCCCACCAGTTTCGCCACAGCTTTGCCACCCTGCTGCTGGATCGCGGCGTTGCCCCTGAGCATATCCAGCACTTGCTGGGCCACACGACTGCTGCCATGACGATGCGCTACACCCAGCGGGCCAACTTGAGAGCAGCTATTGCCTGTTCCCGCGCGATCTTGGATCAGGGCTTGATTTAGGGATCCCTTGTTGTGCCATGGTCTCTATTGTTGTAGTAGGGAGAGGCTCAGATTGCTAACAGGAAGGGAAACCGGACATCCAGAGGGCAACCCCGGAAAAGAAATCAATCAGGTACACCTGACTAAGGTGCTTGGAATGACCTGAAAACAATCGAGATGGGTTATTTCAAGTTACACACTGGAGAGGAAGGTAGAGCACATGTTCTCTCTCCTTTCCCATGGGCAACTGCGGGCCAAGGCTGGCCTTCTGCTGCTCCAACCAGATGATCAGATGTCCGTTCTCAGGGTAGTATTCCAGAACATACTTAATGAAGTCATCAATTGTACATGGCTCGCTGAAACCTCCCATCCACTGATGAAAGTGGCTGTGCACTTCGTTGGCTATGGTAATCAGGTTGGAGAGACTCGCTGCAAGCTTTGGATAGTGCGCTTCAGAGTAGAGATGATGAACCGTTAGGCTACTGGCTGCTTTTCGAGTAACTCTACAAAGATTTCTATCCCTTTTTCTTGCAAGATCTTTTGCCTTTTCTATCTGATTTTGTCGATCCTGGATTGCCTTGACGATTACCTGAATCTGAGGTTCAATGCGTTCGCTAACATCTTGACACCAGTCTTTTCTGTGGTTTTGCTTGAGAACCTCTCCCATAATCTTGGCAAGCTCATAGATACCTCGTAAAGAGAGGTAAACAGTGTCATCATTACCAAAACGTGCGTAATGAATGTCTTTGATTAACTTACTTTGCTTCGATGCAAGCTCAAGCGCCTTCTTAAGATAGTCAGTTCGAGTTCCAAAGATCATCACAACATCTCGAAGAGATAACCAAAACTGATCTTGTCTTTTGACCAGAGAGGAGCTGTTCTGAAGGATCCTGTGATCCACGAGAGCTTTCTGCTTCTTGCGATGCTCTTCCTTGAACCAATTTCTAATGCTTGTACCTGTAGAGGATTTGGGATCTTGCTCTGTTCGAGATCTTAAAAAGGATAAAATGGCATAAGCACCGGACTGCGTGTATTCCCTTAGCCCAGAACTTTTGTTGATAACACGATAGTCTTTACCTTCCACCAGTTCCCACTCATCATCGGGGATCCTGTCAAAGTGAGCTTCAATCTGCCTGAGTTCCTCAAGGCTGATACCCAAGAAATCGGCGAGCTTGTTTGAGGAAACATAGACTATAGCCATTGCTCGAACTTCTCCGTAAGGCTTTTGTAGAAAAGAGTCAATCGCTGGAAAATTTTGTCATCTCCCGTCGGAGAATCGGGATGGTAAATCTTGCTCAGGCGGTAGAAAGCAGCTTTGATGTCTTCATCGGTAGCTCGGTCAGGGTCAAGCCCAAAAACCCGCCAAGGCAAGTCGTACTTGAAGATGTTGATCCCATTGATGCAGCCATACCCCTCTTCCCCCTCTTCGTTGGGAAGGATCCCGATGTGCTGACGATAAATGCGCTCCAAATCGTCTATTTTGGATAAGTTCAGTTTGCCCATACCACTGGTTGCCAGTCTGAAGCTGGCTAATTTTCTCAGCTCGGCTGCGTTTTTAACGCCAAAGTGGTTGTAAATGGCTTTCTGCAGCTCTTTGACAGACAGCCGGGGCGGTGGCTGTAGCTGCCTGACTACAAACCGGGCAAAATTCTCTAGGAGTTCCTTAGAAATGCCATAAGTATCCGAAAGACGCTGGATTTCTGCGGCAATCGCCACCTGCGGGTCGGGCCCAGCTCCTTCTTTTGAGGTTGTCCTGGTTGCTTTCGGTTTTGTGCTGGTGGCTTTTCTGGGCACGGTTTCTCCTCAAGTCAGCAATGCCAAGTGCAAATCCGCACAAAACTCATAGGCTACCCATGAACTTATCTGCCCGATGAAGGAGAGGATCTCAAATTAGCGTAACAACGTTGTCGGTAGCCGTAAAGCCCTGCACCACATAGGATGCACCATGGCGATGCCTAGTTGGATAGCTTGGTGTGGGGAGCGGATCCGCACGGGGAATCCCCTGGGCAAATTGCGCCCACATTCGGTCGTTAGAGCACCCTCCCCCTGGAGCGAGCGTATTTTTCGGATACTTTTCAACCCAAGGTCTGGGGCCGCCTTTGTTTTCCTTCAGCTTTTGGGGATCAGCCGCTTGGGGCAGGCGGCGCGGATGTGGGATTCGCTCAGATCGGGCATGAGGGCCAGGGCCCGTTGGGCATCGATTTGCGCTTCGCACACCGCCTCCAGCACCTGCTCGGCCATCAAGGAAAGGGGCATATCGGCGGTTTGCTCAGGATCGGTATCCTCTCTAATTTGTCGCACTCCCACCGGTGGGGGTGGCAACACCGGCGGAGCCGACTGGGGGGGCAAGGTGGTGGAGGTACCCACATCCAACTGCGCTTCGGCCAGGGCTACACCGCGCCCTGCCACCAACAGGGATCCCAGCAACAGGGATCCCCCCAACCTACCCATTTCTTTGCTGAGCGGGGCGCGCTTCTTCAGACCTTCTCCAATGCCACCGCTGCCCAATCTCTTGCCCAGCGCTTCGCCGCTCATCTTAACCCCTCAAAGACCACCCCTTTGTTCAAGATATCCAACAAACCTTGGATTTGCAGTAGGCTATCGTTGGCTCCCAAACCGCTTGCAGACCCCCCTATGGCTCGTCTATCCCAAGAGCTAGCCCGATTTGCCTGCCTTCCCGCCAACCCAGAGCAGCCTGAGGGATCCCCACCCGTGGCGATCTGCGTTGAAGAGATTCTCAAACTGGCGGGCGAGCGCAGCTTTGGCTTGTTTTTGGCAGTGCTGTCTTTTCCCTCGGCTTTGCCTCTGCCGGCCCCTGGCTATTCCACTCCCTTTGGCGTGGTCATCCTACTGCTGGCCCTGCAAATGCTGGCAGGGCGAACCACTCCCTGGTTGCCGCCATGGGTGCTGCAGACATCCATTGAACGGAAGCAATTGCAAAAGTGGGTGCAGGCCGGGATCCCATGGTTGCAGCGCATTGAAAAAGTTGCCTGCCCCCGTTGGCAACGAGTCTGCACCAGCCGCCTGGGCCAGGTCTGGCTGGGCACCTGGATTGGTTTGATGGGCATTTCCATGATCATTCCCGTGCCCGGCACCAACACCCTGCCGGCGATGGGGATCTTCGTCACCGCCTTCGGTCTCCTGGAAGAAGATGGGCTCCTCTGCAGCCTGGGATCCCTGATCTGTGTGGCAGGGGGGCTACTGACCACTTCCATTTTGGTGGGCCTGTGGCTGGGGGGAACGACTCTGTTGGATTGGCTGAGAAGATAGCGCCCTAGCAGCCCCTCTCCCGGAGGGAGAGGGGAGTTGGGGATCGAGACAACGCCCAGCTTCACCGATGGAAAGACAGTGAGAAGTTGTATCGCCTGCGTCTTGTTGCAACGGACACCCCCGCGCCGCTAGCGGGATTGAGGAACTAGCGCCAGATCCTGGGTGAGGCGCAGCTCGATCACCTGGTTGGGATCCAACACCACCACCTGCGGCGCTGTCACGTTGCCGATCACCGCTCCGGCCACCCCTGCCCCCAGCACTTCTTCTGTGGCAATGGCATTATCGCCGGTTACCAAGCCGAGAACGGCGCCTGCTGCCGCGCCGATGGCCGCATCTTGGATGATCTTGCCTGTGGTGGTGTAGCGGGGATCCTTGACATCGCGGATTACATCCGATTGAGCGGCCAAGGGGAACAGTTGGTTGTTGACGATGATGCTTTCCGCCACAAAGCGCGTGCCGCCCGGCGCCGGCTCAAAGCGGCCATCCACCCGTGAGCCAAAAGGCACCAGGATGTCCCCCTGGCCGTTGCGAATTGGGTTGCGAACGATCAAGGACATAGGGCGAGTTTCGTTGGGGGCGATGAAGAGGCGCTCGTTGAAGGGGGTGGTGGTCTGTATCAGAGTGCCCGCCGCCAGCGTGGAAAGGCGCAGGTCAAAGCCGGGCTGAGGGGTGGAGAGCCAATTGCCTGGGTTCTGGGCCACCAGGGATCCCCGACTGAGCAGGGCCTGGTGGGTAAAAGCAGCCACCTCAGCACGGGTGGCAGGACGGTTGGGCTCCAAGAGCATGGGATCTGGGTAATTCACGATCAGGCCGGCGCGGTTGGCGGCTGCAATTGGCGTCAGGGCCCAGTTGGGAATGGCTGCCGCGTCACGGTAGCGGCTGAACAGCTCGCTCGGCTGGGCCACGGGGATGGCACTTGTGTTGCCAAGGGCGTTGGTCAGGATCACCAGCGCCTCGGTGCGGGTAACGGGCTGTTCGGGTCGGAAGGTGCCGTCCGGGAAGCCGGCCACCAAGTTGTTGGCTGCCGCCGCGGAGATAGCGTTAGCCGCCCAGTGGGTAGGGGGCACATCCCGAAAGCCGATGAAGGTACCAGAGGTGTTGCGGAGGCGAAAGGCAGTGGTGACGAGGGTGGCAAACTGAGCACGGGTCACCGGCTCGTTGGGACGGAAGGTGCCATCCGGGAAGCCGTTCAACACCCCTTGAGCGGAGAGAGCCTCAATGTAGGTTTGGGCCCAGTGACCAAAAGTGTCGCGAAAAGGGGCGGCCATAGCCACCTGGCAATGAATGCCCAGTGCGGCTCCCGATAGGAGTAGGCCGGCTGTGCGTGGGGTCAACAGAGAGGGAAACATCGTGCATTCACCAAGTTGTCGTAGCGCCCATTGCTGGGTCAATAGCTACTCTTATTCTGGCTATTTCCTCAGTGGTGACAATGGCTGAAACCCTCTCTGTATAGCAGTTTGAGCGTTTCCAGCCTAAGATTTGCAAGAAAACGCAACCATAGAAGATCGATAAGGAAACTGCCGAATCTATTTCGCGTCAAGCCATTACGCCTAAGCCCGGTCACTCTTGAGGATAATGGCCATTTCGGGAGCAGCCAACAACTACAGCTTTTTCCGGCGTTATCTACTACAGCCAATGTAGATCGATCTCTTGCGTAGGAAGGATCTCGCTTGGCTACAGAACTCCCATGAAGTCGGAAAAAGCTGTAACCAGAAACCGAATTGATCGCAAATTAATCGGATCCCAACCGGCAGGCCACCTGGGAAGGAAGCTGGGCCAAAGGGATCCCTTCGAGGATCTCGGCTGCAAAAGCATAGGTGAGGAGTTGCCTGGCCTGGGCCTGGGGAATGCCGCGGCTTTGCAAATAGAAGATTTCTTCGGCCTCCAGTTGGCTGACGGTGGCCCCGTGGGCACATTTGACGTTGTCGGCAAAGATCTCCAACTGCGGCTGCGTATCCACCCGCGCCTTGGGGCTCAACAGCAGATTGCGGTTGGTCTGGGCGGCGTCTGTCAGTTGAGCTGCTTGGCTCACCAAAATGCGCCCGCTGAAGACCGCACGGGCCGCCTCGTCCACGATGCACTTGTGCAATTGGCGGCTGCTGCCGTGGGGCGCTTGATGCACCAGGCGGGAGTGGGTGTCGCTGTGCTGGGATCCCTTCAGCAGGGTCAGTCCCTGCAGGTGGGTGTGGGCCTGGGGTTCTACCTGGACAAGCTCCAGGTTGTGGCGGGAAAATTGGGATCCCCACTGGATGGCCTGCAGCCGGTAGTGGCTGTGGCGGCCCTGGCGCACAGCAGTTTGGTTGATGTGAAAAGCCTGGGATCCCTGCCGCTGCAGGATCACATGGTGTAGACGGGATCCTTCGGCCAGGGCAATCTCGGCGACGGCGTTGCCAAAGGGGATCCCGGCCCCCCAGGAGAGGTGATCTTCAATCAGGGTGAGGGAGCTGTGGGCCTGCAAAGCCACCAGACAGCGGGGCTGGGCCAAAACCGCCTCTCCTTCAGAGGCCACGGTTATCCAGAGCAGGTGCAAGGGCGGCAAAACCTCCTGCTGGGGCGGCAGCTCAATCTGGATCCCATCGCCTAGATGGGCAGTGTTGAGGGCGCTGAAGACATCGAGCTTGACGATGGTTTGCAACCATCCAGGAGCCGACTGGCTTAGGGGAGCAATTCGCAGGGCCGAGGGCAGGCCGCTCAAGTCAGAAAGGTGGGGAGCAAAGTAGCCGTTGACGAACACCGCATAGCTGTGACGGCTCTCCGGCCACAGCCAGGGATCCAGCACGGCCTTCTCTAGCGTTGCCTGTCCAGGGCCGGCCAGGCGAAAGGTGTGGGCCACCAGCGGCGAGAGGTCGCTGTATTTCCAGTCTTCTTCGCGGGGGGTGGGGATCCCCAGTTCCGCCAGTTGGGCGCGGGCCTGCTGTCTCAGGGTGGTATGGGGATCTTCCACCTCTGGGATTTGGCGGAGGATGTGCTCCAGAAAGGGACGGCCAAAACCGCTGGCGTCGCTTTCTCGAACCGAGGACTTGGGCACCGCAGCGCTCATCCCACCTCCTCCTTGAGCCAGTCATAGCCCCGCTCTTCCAGCTCCAGCGCCAAAGTCTTATCGCCGCTGAGGACGATGCGCCCCCCTTCCATCACATGCACATAGTCGGGGGTTACATACTCCAGCAGGCGCTGGTAGTGGGTAATGAGGAGCATGGCCTTCTCAGGGCCGGCCAGTTGGTTAACGCCCTGGGCAACGACGCGCAGCGCGTCGATATCCAGGCCGGAGTCCGTCTCGTCTAAGATAGCCAGCGTCGGCTCCAGCACCGCCATCTGCAGGATCTCGTTGCGCTTTTTCTCGCCGCCGGAAAACCCTTCGTTAACGGAGCGCTCCAAAAAAGCGGGATCCATCCTGACAATGCTCAGTTTTTCCCGCACCAAGTCGTCAAAATCGAGGGGATCCATTTCCGGCTGATCCCGATATTTCTGCCGGGCGTTGTAGGCGGCGCGCAAGAAGTCCAAGTTGCTCACCCCCGGAATCTCGATGGGGTATTGAAAGGCCAAGAAGATCCCGGCCCAGGCCCGCTCCTCCGGCTCCATTGCCAAGAGATCCTTGCCCAGATAGAGGATCTCGCCCCCTGTTACCCGGTAGTCGGGGTGGCCGGCCAAGATCTTGGAGAAGGTGCTTTTCCCGGAGCCATTGGGCCCCATGATGGCGTGGATCTCGCCGGCCCGGATTTCCAGGTTCACCCCTTTGAGGATAGGGGTACCGTCGATCTCAGCCGTGAGATCGCGGATAGATAAAATGACAGGGCTGTTTTCCCGGATCATGTCAGCAGTTCGTCTTGGGTCGAAGTATTGGCGGACAGACCTACCCCTTCAGCGCCGCCCCCAAGGTGGAGCTGCGCCAGGCTGCTCGGCAATTGGCAACGAGCATAGCCGCTCGACAGGGATCTAGCCAACGGATCCCTCTAGCTTCAGGCTCAGCAGCCGATCCGCCTCGACGGCAAACTCCATCGGCAATTGGTTGAACACCTCTCGGCAGAAGCCGCTGATGATCATGGAGACGGCGTCTTCTACAGAAATGCCGCGCGACTGGAAGTAGAACAGTTGCTCTTCTCCGATTTTGGAAGTGGAAGCTTCGTGCTCTACTTTGGCAGTGTTGTTTTGCACTTCAATGTAGGGGAAGGTGTTGGCGCTGCACTGATCCCCAATCAACATGGAATCACACTGGGAAAAGTTGCGGGCGCCTTCTGCCTTGGGCCCAATTTTCACCAGGCCGCGATAGCTGTTTTTGGAATGCCCCGCCGAGATGCCTTTGGAGATAATTCTGCTGCGGGTGTTGCGGCCTATGTGGATCATCTTGGTGCCGGTATCGGCCTGCTGGTAGTGGTTGGTCAGGGCCACTGAGTAGAACTCGCCCACCGAGTTTTCCCCCACCAGCACGCAGCTCGGATATTTCCAGGTGATGGCCGAGCCGGTCTCCACCTGCGTCCAGGAGATCTTGGAGTTGGCCCCCTGACAGAGGCCGCGTTTGGTCACGAAGTTGTAGATGCCGCCCTTGCCGTTTTCGTCGCCGGCATACCAGTTCTGCACCGTCGAGTACTTGATCTCGGCATTGTCCAGGGCAATCAGCTCCACCACCGCCGCGTGCAGTTGGTTGGTGTCGAACATGGGGGCCGTGCAGCCTTCCAGGTAGCTGACGTAGGATCCCTCGTCAGCAATGATCAGGGTGCGCTCAAACTGGCCCGACTCGCCGTTGTTGATGCGGAAATAGGTGGACAGCTCCATCGGGCAGCGCACCCCTTTGGGCACATAGACAAAGGAGCCATCGCTAAACACTGCCGAGTTCAGCGCCGCGTAGTAGTTGTCGGCAATGGGTACCACCGTGCCCAGGTACTTGCGCACCAGCTCAGGGTACTCCCGCAGCGCCTCCGACATGGAGCAGAAAATGATCCCTTCCTTGGCCAGCTTTTCCCGGAAGGTGGTGGCCACCGAGACGCTGTCGAAAATGGCGTCCACCGCCACATTGGCCAGCCGCTTCTGCTCCGACAGAGGGATCCCCAGCTTCTCAAAGGTTTCCAGCAGCACGGGATCCACTTCGTCGAGGCTCTTTTTCTTCTCCTTTACCTTGGGAGCCGAGTAGTAAACGATGTTCTGGTAGTCGATGGGCGGGTAGGTCACATTCGGCCAGGTGGGCTCGCTCATCTTCAGCCACTGGCGGTAGGCCCGCAGCCGGAACTCCAGCATAAAGTCCGGCTCCCCCTTCTTGGCCCAGATTTGCCGAATGATGTCCTCATTTAAGCCTTTGCCGATGGACTCAGAGGCGATGTCGGTAACAAAGCCGTACTTGTAGGGCTGGCTAATTAGGGTGCGGACGCTCGTAGACATGGATGGCTCTCGGTTAGGGACAGGGGCAAAACAGATGGCCAATTAAAACAACATGGTTGTTGCTTAACTAATCCTCAGGTTACTTTAGCAATGATCCCCTTGTCAAAGTAGCGGTGCTGGCAGCGGCAGCCGAGTAAACCCAGTCTAACCAGGAGGGCGAGGGTGGAGAGCGCGCGCAAGATCACCGATCCGTTCACGCAACCCGTTTCCAGCAAGCAGGCTATCTTGATCTACCTACGCAAGACGGGGCAGGCCACCGCCCAGACTCTGGCAGAGCACTTGGGCATTTCTCCCCAGGCCATTCGCCGCCACCTCAAGGATCTGGAGGCAGAGGGGCTGATCCACCATGTCGCTCAAGCTAGCGGTTTGGGCCGCCCCCAGCACCTCTATCAGCTCAGCCCCCAAGGAGAAGCGCAATTCCCCACCGGCTACGACGAGTTTGCCCTCGGTCTGCTCAATACGCTGGCTGAAACCCTGGGATCCGAACAGATGGGATCCCTGCTCCAGCAGCAGTGGCAGCGCAAAGCCCAGGAGTACCAAGCCCAGATGGGCTCCGGATCCCTGGCCGAGCGGCTGGAGCGCTTGGTGCAGCTGCGCCAGGCAGAGGGCTACATGGCGGAGTACTACCCCTATCCTGCCAACCTGGCTGCCCCGATTGCAGCAGAAGGCGCTGAGGAGTACGTCGAGCAATATGTCTTGGTGGAGCACCACTGCGCCATCGCCCAGATTGCCCAGCGCTTTCCCAGCGTCTGCGGCCACGAGCTGGAGATGTTTGCCGCCGCCCTGCCCGATTGTCGGGTAGAGCGCCTCACCTGGCAGGTGAACGGAGAACACCAGTGCGGCTACTGGATTGCCAAGCCAGGATCCCCTCCTAGACCCAGCCACGAGTAGCAGTTCGTCCTTTGCTGGGCCTACCTCAGGTGACGGCTTCGGAAGACGGGCAAGAGCAGCTATGGATGCATAAAAGTATAGCTATATGGTAGTATAAGCATGAACCAATCTGGATTTTTCCTATGTCAGAGCTGGAGAAGCCGCGCCAAGGGGTGGGGCGGGTTACCGCTTACTTTATCAACAACGCCCAGCTTACTTCCTTGATTATTGTGGGCCTGGCCATCTTTGGCCTGCTGGCAGCGACCTTGACCCCCAAGGAAGAAAACCCGCAGATTGTTGTCCCGGCAGCGGATGTAATTCTGCAGTATCCGGGGGCCAGCGCCGAGGTTGTGGAGAAGACGCTGATTACTCCTGTGGAAGCGAAGCTGCGGGAGCTGACGGGGATCGACCACATCTACTCGGTGGCCCAGGCCTCTGGCGGCTTGATCACGGTGCAGTATGAGGTGGGGGAAAACTGGGAAGACAGCCTGTTCAAGCTGCAAAACCATCTGTTTAGCCACCCGGAGCTATTCCCCCCTGGCGCCAGCTATCAGGTGCAGCCGGTCATCATTGACGATGTTCCCATCGTTACCCTGACCTTGACGGGGGCCGACTACAGCGACGATCAGCTACGGCGGGTGGGAGAGCGGCTGCTGGAGGATCTGCGCAGCCTTCCCAACACGGCCAACCTGACGCTGGTGGGCGGGCATCCCCGCACCATTCGGGTGGATCTGGATCCGGAGCGGCTGGCCAGCTATGGTCTTTCCCCGACCCAGGTGGCCCAGCGCATTGCCGCCGAAAACTTGCAACTGCCGGCGGGAGACGTGGAGGTGGGATCCCAGCAGATCCGCCTGGAGGGGGGACAGCGGCTGGCTTCGGCTGAGGACGTGGCCGCCATTCAGATCAAGCCGGAGGTCTATCTCAGAGATGTAGCCAGCGTGCGGGATGAGTTTGCCGAGCGCACCTCCCTGACCCGCATCCACTTCCGCAGCGACGAGCCCATCACAGAGCCCTATCCGGATCCGCGCCGCCGCTCGACGGGAGAGTGGATCACCCAGCCGGCGGTCACCATCGGCATTGCCAAGAAGCCGGGAACCAACGCGGTCACCGTAGCCAAGGCCATTTTTCGGCGGCTGGAAGAGTTGCGGCCGCAGTTGCCTCCCGGGATCCAGGTTGCCGTCACCCGCAACGACGGGCGGACGGCCTCAAAAGCGGTTGGGAACCTCTACAACAGCCTCTTCCAGGCCATCGGCATTGTGGTCGGCCTGCTGTTGATCTTCCTGGGCTGGCGGGAGGCGGCCATTGTGGCTTTTGTAATCCCGTTAACTTTGGCCGGCACGCTGGGCGTGGGCTGGGTTGCCGGCCAAACGATTAACCGCATCACCCTCTTTGCCCTGATCCTGGCCCTGGGCACCTTGGTGGACGACGCCATCGCCGTTACGGAGAACATCCACCGTCGCTTTGAGCTGCGCCCCGGCATGAACTTTCGCGAGAAGGTGGAGGAGGCGATTGCCGCGGTGGAGGAATTGGGTGTGCCGGTTATTCTCTCCACCATCACGGTCATTTTGGCCTTCCTGCCCATGCGCTTTGTCACGGGGATGATGGGGCCCTACATGGGGCCGATCCCTTTTAATGTGCCGGTGGCGATGATCATCAGCACAACGCTGGCCCTGACGGTTACCCCCTTTCTGGCGGCCCGCTGGATTCGCCTCAAGCCCTCCACCGAGGCCTCTCCACCCCAGCTTGCTCTGGAAGAAACGCGCCTGTATCGGCTCTACCGCCGCCTGATGCAGCCGCTGCTGGAGTCGGCCTTCCGGCGGCGTCTGCTGATTGGGGTGGTCACTGGCCTGTTCTTGGCCAGCTTTCTCCTACCCCTGACCCAGGTGGTAAAGTTTCGCATGCTGCCCAAGGCGGACAAGGACACCTTCCTAGTGCAGTTGGATATGCCGCGGGGGACGGAGCTGGCCGCTACCGACGCTGTAGCCCGCGAGCTGGAGGAGGTGCTCAAGCAGGATGCCGAGGTGTTTAGCTTTGAAACCTACGTCGGTACGGGGGCGCCGGTGGACTTCAACGGCCTGCTGCGGGGATCCTACCGCCGCGAGGGCGAGGATGTGGCCGACATCCGCGTCCACCTCAGCCAGCCGGAAGCCCGTCGGATCGACTCGGAAGGGATCGTGCTGCGCCTACGGCCTGCTATGCAAGCGGTGGCGGAGCGGCACAACGCCATCGTCAAGCTGGTGGAAGATCCACCTGGGCCGCCCGTGCGGTCTACCCTGCTGGCAGAAATTTATGGCCCCGACTACGCCCAACTGCGGCAGTTGGCCAAGCAGGTGCGCCAGGTGTTTGGCGAGACGGAGGGCGTGGTGGACATCGACGACTCGGTGAAAAACCCCATTCCCCAGTTGACCCTGAAGGTGGATCCGGAGCGGGCCAACCGCGTCGGCCTGACCACGGCGGAGGTCTCCCAGACCTTGAGCTTGGCCCTGCGGGGATCCACCGTCAGCATCCTGCAACTGCCCGGGGAGCTGACACCCGTGGGGATCCATGTCCGCCTCGAGCCGTCGGCCCGGCAAAGCCTGGAGGATCTCAACCGCATTCAACTGCCGACGCCGACGGGATCCCTGGTTCCCCTGTCGGAGCTGGTGGAGTGGGTGCCCACGGTGGCCGACGAGCCCATCTTCCATAAAGACCAGCGGCCCGTGGCCTACGTAATGGGCGAGATGGCCCGCCGCTCCTCGGTCTATGCAGTCTTGGATCAAATAGCCTATTTCTGGCGGCATCCCCTCCCCAAGGGCTTTTGGATCCAGTGGGATGGGGAATGGAAGCTGACCCTAGACGTGTTCCGGGATCTGGGCCTCGCGATGCTGGTGGCCATTTTGTTGATCTATCTCATCCTGGTGGGCCAGTTCCGCAGCTTCAAGGTTCCGCTGATCATCTTGGGCAGCATTCCCCTGGCCCTCATCGGCATCCTGGTGGGCTTTAGCCTCAACGGAGTGTACTTCAGCGCCACGGCCATGATTGGGGTGATCGCCTTGGCGGGGATCGTGGTGCGCAACGCCATCGTCTTGCTGGAGTTTATCGCCGATCAGCGGGCCCAGGGGGTCAGCCTGGAAAAAGCCATTGTGGCAGCCGGGGCCGTTCGCTTTCGTCCGATTTTGTTGACCAGCATCACCACCATGTTGGGCACGGTGCCCATCTTGTCCGACCCGGTGTGGTCGGGCTTGGCCTGGACGCTGTTGACGGGGATGTTGACCTCTTCCGCCTTGACCTTGGTGGTCATTCCCATCTGGTTCTACGGGGAGCAAATCCGTCTTGCCAAAAAGCTGGCTCTGGAGCAAGCTGCTGCTTAGCCATCCCACCCGTAGAGAAACTGTTTGAGAGCCACCCTTCGAGAAGGAGACAAGACGATGTGGACATACCTGAGAAGATGGCTCTTGCTGGCGGTGGCCTTAGGCAGCTTGGGCTGGGGCGCTGCCGCAGCCTTGGCCCAGCCGGATCCCGCCCAACTGGCCAAAGCGGTGGAGTCCGTAGAATACCTGGATCAACTGCGGCACGGCCTGGCGGCCAGCTTGGCCGGATCCTCACCTGCGGGGGTGGATGCCGAGACCTTCAAACAGGTTTGTCGCCCTGTGGCGGTGCAGGCGCAGGCCCTGGCCCAAGAAAATGGCTGGCAAGTTAAGCAAATTGCCCAAAAGTACCGTAACCCGGAGCACGCCCCCGACAATCTACACGCCACGATGGCCCTGGCCCGTTTCCAGCGGGATCCGGAGCTCATTGGCTTTTGGGAGCGGGAAGTGCTGGCTGGCCAGAGGGGCATTCGCTACTACCGCCGCATCAACGTCGAGGCTAGCTGCCTGGCCTGTCATGGGCCCAAGGACTCGCGACCGGCCTTCATTGTCAGCAAGTACCCCCAAGACCGGGCCTACGACTTCAAGGTGGGAGACCTGCGGGGCATGTACGCCGTGTTCATTCCCGAAGAGGAGGAATCTCCTCAATAGCCCCTTGTCCTAGGGAGAGGAAGGGGACTCTGTATTATCTTTTTATCGACATATAGTTATATAGTTTGCCAAAATAATGATGGGAGAAGGTTGCAAAGGAGTTTAATTTCTATGGACGCTGCCCTGGTTCCGTTTGAAGAGCCGCCGCTGTCGCGGCGCCGTTTTCTCAACTTCCTGACCGGCTCGGCGCTGGCGGCGGTGGCGGGTTCGGTGCTCTACCCGCTGGGCCGCTATCTCATCCCGCCGGCGGAGGGATCCGCCAATGGATCGGCCCTGGCCAAAGACAAGCTGGGGAACCCGATCCCGGCGGAGCAGATCTTGGCAGAGCCGCCTGGGACGCGGGCGCTGGTGGCGGGTCTGGCGGGGGAGCCCACCTACCTCACCGTTAGGGAGGGGGGGAAGCTGGACGAGCAAGGGCTGGTGAACAACTGTACCCACCTGGGCTGCACCTTCCCATGGAACCCGCTGGCCGAAGAGTTCCAGTGTCCTTGTCACGGATCCCGCTATGCGGCTGATGGCTCGGTGATTCGAGGGCCGGCAGCGCTGCCTCTGAAACTGGTGCGGGTGGAGGTGCGGGAGGGGTGGATCTGGCTCTCTCCCTGGTTGGATGTCGATCCGCGAACGGGGAGTCTGCCCTGGTGGGTGTGAAGGAGGGCGCTCTTGGGATCGGCTTCTGGCCGCAGGTTTTTTTCATCAAGTTCAGAAAAGAGGGGGAGCAGTTTTGATGGCTCGCGTCGTCGTCATTGGGGCTGGGCTGGGAGGGCTGCCTACTGCCTACGAGCTGCGGCATCTTTTGCCGCAGGGATCCCACCAGGTAACTGTAGTCAGCAATACTCCAAAGTTTACGTTTACCCCTTCTCTGCCGTGGGTGGCGCTGGGCCTGAAGCGGCTGGCGGACATTCAGGTGGAGCTGCCGCAGCGGCTGGAGAGGAAGGGGATTGAATTTATCCAGGGCACGGTAACCGACTTGCAGCCGCCAAAGCGCACCCTGCGGGTTAACGGGGAGCCTCTGGCCTACGACTACTTGGTGGTGGCCACGGGAGCGGAGTTGGCCTTGGACGCCATCCCAGGTCTGGGGCCGGAACAGGGGTTTACCCAGTCGGTGTGCACGCCGCACCATGCTTTGCTAGCTCAGAAGGCGTGGGCAGAGTTTCTCCGCCAGCCGGGGCCGCTGGTGGTGGGGGCGGTGCCGGGGGCCAGTTGTTTTGGGCCGGCCTATGAGTTTGTCTTGCTGGCCGAGGGGCAGTTGCGAAAAAGAGGGCTGCGGGAGCAGGTGCCCATCACCTTCATCACGCCGGAGCCCTATGCTGGCCATTTCGGGATTGGCGGCATGGCGGGGGCCGAGGAGCTGGTGAAACGGCTGCTGGCCCAGCGGCAGATCCGGGTTTTGGCCAATACTGCCATTGCCCGTGTCGAAGAGGGGGAAATCGTGCTGGCAGAAGGGGAGCGGATCCCTTTTGCCTACGCCATGCTGCTGCCGCCCTTCCGGGGAGCCCAGTTCCTGCGGGAAGTCCCCGGCCTGACGGACGCCCGCGGTTTCCTGCCGGTAACTTCCACCTACCAGCATCCCGACTTCGATAGCTTCTATGCGGTGGGCGTGGTGACCCAGCTAGCCCCTTCCGAGACAACCCCTTTGCCGGTGGGAGTGCCCAAAACCGGCCAGATGACCGAGGCGATGGGGATGGCAGTGGCGCACAATATCGCCCTGCGCCTGGGAGCCCTGCGGGGGGAACCCGTGAGCCCGACGCTGGAAGCCATCTGCTTTGCCGACTTCGGCGATACGGGCATTCTCTTTTTGGCGGATCCTGTCTTGCCGGTGCTGGGGCGCCGCCGCCGCGCCCTGGCCGTACAAGGGCCATGGGTCAGTTGGCTCAAGTCCGCCTTTGAGCACTATTTCCTGGCCAAGATGCGCTGGGGGTGGGCGGTGCCTTGGTTTGAGCGCCTCAGTTTGCAGGGGGTGGGGCTCTCTCTGATAGAGCCCATCTCCAAACCATTGGGAGATTTGGTCTCCCCTTAGAAAAGTTCCGATTTTCTCGTCACGCTCAAGTTACGCCGGACACTTGCGCTATGAAAACTCAAGTCGGCAGGTTGCAACAACAAACGTTTTCCGGCTGGAGCTGGGGCCACCTGGGCTGGGCGCTGCTCTTCCTCTCGCTAGGGGGGCTGGGCGGCTGGCTGCTGGGATCCCAAGGCCGGCCCGGCCAAGGGGGGGCAGCTTTGGAGGTTGCCGGTCGCGTCGGCGGGACAGGGTCCCTGGAAGCCACCGAGGCCGCCCCACTGACCACGCTGGAGGTCAAGCCACGGGAAATCAGCCAAGAGCGGATCCTGGTGGGCAGCCTAGAGGCCGTGGAGCGCACCCCCCTCAGCAGCCGCATCGTGGGCCGAGTCGTGGAGCTGCCGGTTCAGGAGGGGCAGCGGGTGGCGGCTGGATCCCTGATTGCCCGCCTGGATATCAGCGATGTGCAAGCCGCCCAGCAACAGGCCCAAGCCCAGCGGCAACAGGCTGAGGCGCAACTGCAGCAGGCCCAAGCAGGCCTTCTGGCCGCCCAGGCGGGGGTGAGGGGAGCGGAAGAAGCCTTGCGCCAGGTGCAAGCCCAGAAGCAGCAGGCGGAAGCGGAGCTGCAGGAGGCCCGTTTGCACCAAGAGCGGATGCAGAAGCTGCACGCCGAAGGAGCCGTGGCCCAAGCCCAGGTGGATCAGGCCAATACGCGGGTAGCCGTGCTCCTGGGCCGCCTGGCCCAGCTCGAGGCCGGGATCCAGCAGGCCGAACAGGGATTGACCCAAGCACGGGCCCAGCTTGCCCAGGCGGAAAGCCGGATCCCTGAGGTGCAGGCAGCCATGGCCCAGGCCCAGGCAGGGGTGGCGCAAACCCAAGCCAACCTTGCCTACGGAACCCTGGTCGCCCCCTTTGCCGGCGTCGTCACCCGCAAGTATGTGGAGGTAGGGGCTTTGGCGGGGCCGGGCCAGCCGATTGTGGAGCTAGAAAGCAGCGAGCGGCTGCGGTTTTCCGTGGCCTTGCCCGAATCCCTGGCCGGCCAAATCCGGGTGGGACAAGCGGTGCCCATCAACATCGACAGCCTCAACCAAACCGTGGAGGGAACCATCCGCCAAATCATCCCCAGCGCCGACCCCAGCTCAAGAACGGTGGAGGTGAAGGTGGAGATTCCCCCGCTCCCCGGAGCAATGCCGGGCATGCTGGGCCGTCTGAAGTTGGCAGGAGAAACCCGCCAAGCCCTGCTCCTGCCCCAAGCAAGCCTGGTAGAACAGTTCGGCCTTACGGGCGTGTACCGGCTGGTGGACGGCAAGCCGCTGTTTACGCCCGTGGTGGTGGGATCCCGCTATGGGGATCAGGTGGAGATCCACAGTGGGCTACAGCCTGGAGACGAGGTAATCCAGGAAGCGGCTGCCGTCCGGGCTAGATCCTTCTGAAAACTGTTTCCTAGGACAGAAGCCCAGAGTTCTGCTGACTTTCTTGATTTCCACCGGGCTTGCGGGGCTTTCGCCGCTGCGACCTTGTCGGGCTGAGGCGGCGGAAAGAAGTCCCTCACCGCCCTGAAGCTTTTCTCCTCGCCCCGCTTGCAACAGCGTCGCAGAGTGATGGCTACGGAGCGGGCAAGCTTCTTGATCTGGGTGGGAGAAAACCGTCCTCTGGGCTGCGCCTGGGAACCCTGGGAGCGACCCAGAACCTGAACCCGTCTTGGTAAATCCAGTTTCTTTTTGGGTATACTTCCGCTATACTCATCTCGTACAGATTCCGAGTTCCTTCCCCTGAAGATGACCTGGCGCGCTCCCTTTTTTGGCTACTTTAGCTTTCCCTGGCAACGACCAGGGCGGAAGGGTGGCGCGTAAACTATAGAGCCTAGGTTTACCCGAGTCAGTCCTGAAGCCCTGAGCCCAGTGCCAGGGCTTTTTTGATGGCTCGATGCTCCATTCCCTCACTTCCCATCCCTTGCACACAATCTTGCCCACGATGAAGGACAGTTCTATGCCCCCCCAAACCGACAACTGCAACATCCAAGAGGTGACTCCCTTGATTGCCCCTGCTGCTGTCAAGGCCAAGCTGCCGCTGACGGAAACGGCAGCCCAAGTGGTGCTCTCCACGCGGCAAGCCATCCGCGACATCATCCACGGGCGGGATCTCCATCGCTTGGTGGTGATTGTCGGCCCCTGTTCCATCCACGATCCCGAAGCGGCCTTGGAGTATGCCCACCGCCTCAAGCGGGTGGCCGATCGAACCCGCGAGCACCTGGTGATTGTGATGCGCACCTATTTTGAGAAGCCGCGCACCACAGTGGGCTGGAAGGGCCTCATTAATGATCCCCACCTGGACGGCTCCTGCGATATTGCCACTGGCTTGCAACTGGCCCGTTCCATCCTATTGCAGATCAACGAGCTGGGCTTGCCCTGTGCCACAGAAATGTTGGATCCGGTAACTCCCCAATACACCGCAGACCTGGTGAGCTGGGCGGCCATCGGCGCCCGAACCATCGAAAGCCAGACCCACCGGGAAATGGCCAGTGGCCTCTCTATGCCCGTGGGCTTCAAAAATGGCACCGACGGGCGGCTGGAAATTGCCCTCAACGCCATTCTCTCCGCCAGTCACCCCCACAGTTTTCTGGGCATCGGCCAAGACGGCATGACGGCCCTGGTGAAAACCACCGGCAACCCAGACCGGCACATTGTGTTGCGCGGCGGCGGCGGCAAGACCAACTACGGCCCGGAAGATGTGGCGCGGGCGGCGCTGCTGATGAAGGATCAAGGGATCCCGCGCTCGGTGATGGTGGACTGCTCCCACGACAACTCCCACAAAGACTACCGCCAGCAGGGAGCCGTCTGTCGGGCAGTGCTGCGGCAGTACCAAGCAGGGCAGCGGGCCTTGATGGGGCTGATGCTGGAGAGCAACCTCAACCCAGGCAAGCAAACCTGGCAGGAAGGGGCACCACTCAAGTACGGCGTTTCCATCACCGACGGCTGCATCGGCTGGGAGGAGACCGAGGATCTGTTGCAGGAGATGGCAGCAGCCGTAGCAGGGAAAACCTTGGCTTTGAATCACTGAAAAAGCCCCGCAAGACCCAAGCAAGGCAATAAAGTTGTGCTCGGCAGCAGTGCAACTCCCCTCTCCCTCTGGGAGAGGGGCTGGGGATAAGGACAACTGCTGCCAGAGCATCAGACGGGATCTAGGAGTTAGCAGAAAGGGGTACGC
>NZ_JANSJJ010000192.1:0-636 GCF_047502715.1 Synechococcus sp. H55.10 | reverse complement strand
CGCTAGCTTTTGCCGCAGCCTCCCAGGGTTTGGTCGGGGATCCCTGCGCGAGGGCGGGTTTTCAGCCCTCGGGATCCGCCTTGCAGCCCCCTAAAATGGTGGTACGCCAGATCGGGGGGATCCCTATGTCTATCGGTGCCACGCCTGCTTCTGCCAGGGAGTGCTCGCCGCAACAGGCGCAGCTTTGGTTACGAGGGCTGCTCAGCATTGCTTGGGCCGATGGAGAATATAGCCCCGAAGAGCAGCGACTTATCGAAGATCTCATCCGCTCCGACTGGCCAGAAGACCAGGGGAAAGATCTCGCTCCCCTCTCTCCTGAGGAGCTGGCGGCCCAGCTACAGCCGGAGTTGCGGCAAGATTTCCTGCGCACGGCGGTGATGACAGCCGTTGCCGACGGGGTATATTCCGAGCCAGAAGACCGCCTGTTGCACCAGTTGGTCGCTGCCTTTGGACTGGAGCTTCCCCAGCTCCACCTGCTCGGGGCCACGCTGGTCAATAAGGGCGCCACCTCGCCATTGCCGGCAGAGGCTCAGGCCGAGAGCGGCTATACCGACCTTTTGGCTCCCTTGCGCAAGTGGCTGGTCGGCATCCAATTCCGCGAGGCGAAGGTAGCGCGCTTCTTGTGCCGTATTATAC
>NZ_JANSJJ010000191.1:0-637 GCF_047502715.1 Synechococcus sp. H55.10 | reverse complement strand
TAGCTGTGTTTCCAATTTCTAGGGATCCCCCCGAAGGGGGAACTTACTAACGGGTACTTTGGGCCCTGAGGTAGCACCGAGCTAGTTTCCAATTTCTAGGGATCCCCCCGAAGGGGGAACAGTATTTCTCAGTGGCGCTTATTCCTGTTGCCCTATTTGGTTTCCAATTTCTAGGGATCCCCCCGAAGGGGGAACTAAGGTGGGGGCTTCTTTTGTCCCGGATCCTCACGGGGAAGTTTCCAATTTCTAGGGATCCCCCCGAAGGGGGAACGTATTGATCAAAGCAAGCCACTGCCATCCACTCAGTGTTTCCAATTTCTAGGGATCCCCCCGAAGGGGGAACACAAAAAGGTTGCGAAGAAAGCACCAAAAATATCCTTGTTTCCAATTTCTAGGGATCCCCCCGAAGGGGGAACGAAAAAGGCCTTACCCACTACGAAGTCTGGAAGCAAATGCAGTTTCCAATTTCTAGGGATCCCCCCGAAGGGGGAACGGCGTATGGGAGTGCTGGTTGCGACCAGTGTACGTTAGTTTCCAATTTCTAGGGATCCCCCCGAAGGGGGAACATGACGGCTCTAGGTGGATGCTCATCGACTGTTCAGGAACGTGTTTCCAATTTCTAGGGATCCCCCCGAAG
>NZ_JANSJJ010000190.1:0-640 GCF_047502715.1 Synechococcus sp. H55.10 | reverse complement strand
GAGCTGGGGCAGCTCAGCCGCCTAGAAAACCTCAGCCTACAAATCAACCAGCTCAGCGGCGCCATTCCCAGCCAACTGGGCCAGATGAGCTCCCTGAGGGGCCTGTTTTTGGATCGCAACCAACTCTCTGGGCCCATTCCGCCCCAACTGGGGCACCTGCGCCACCTGGAGAATCTGTACCTGTCGGACAACCGCCTCAGCGGATCCCTGCCGCCAGAGCTAGCCCAACTCAAGCAATTACGGGATCTGCGCCTGGCCCGTAACCAGCTCACAGGCGAGCTGCCCGGCTTTTTGGCAGAACTGCCGCGGCTGGAACGGCTCCACATCGAGGGCAACCCTGGCCTCTGCCTGCCGGCGGCCCTGTCGAGTTGGTTTGCCGGTCTCAATCCAGGGGATCCTCCTTCCGCTCGCCCCTGCCCCTAGGTCTGGGATCTAGGCCTTCCGCCGACCTGCGATACTGGGATCAGGTGTCCACAGCCCCCTACGCGAACAGTTAGCCATGTATACCCTGGAATTGCTTCTGAAGGGAAATCCCGCCCCCATCGTCGTCCACCAAAAAGAGGAGGAGGCGGCCAACCGCGCCTATCAGAGTGTGGTTGAAGCTCTTCGCAACGGATCCCCTCAAAGCTTGGAGCTGACC
>NZ_JANSJJ010000189.1:0-640 GCF_047502715.1 Synechococcus sp. H55.10 | reverse complement strand
GATTTAGCACACTTGGCTGAATGGGCTGAGGAAGTAACTCAAGCTCTCATCACTCTTACTGCATTGCAACAAGAGCACGAACGCGCCATCCAGGCCATCAACCAGCGTCAGATCGAGAATGACCAGAGGTTTAACGTTCTCCTCGAAGAAGTGCGCTATCTTATTCGCAGACAAGGGTTAGATGGAAGTTCCTCTCCCCCTTCTACTTGAGGAGGGGGGATTCTTTCTGAGCCAATCTAGTCCTCATCCACTTCCCACTCCAACAAGTGGGCGTAGGGAGCCACCAGCTCCGGAGAGTAAAAAGCAATAGCCTGCAGCGTGTGCCAATCTTCCAGGCAGTCGAAGACGTTAGGGTACTCGTTGCGCTCCAGCCGCTCTGCAATGGCCGCCACATCGGCTGCAGTGAATTGGCGGGGATCCCTGCCCTTGGGGAGGGCCTCTACTTTGGATCGGGCAGACATAGGTAGCCTGAACACGCTACAAGCCGATCTTAGCCTCTCGGCCCGACGCCCCCTGGCCGAAAACGCGAATTTGTAGAGGTTCTACACAATGCAGGCTGGGCATCTGCCTTGTCTAGCGGAGGAGTTCAGAGTCCAAAACAGGCTCTGTCTGAGTCACGCGGTAATAGCCAGCCTGGGTG
>NZ_JANSJJ010000188.1:0-640 GCF_047502715.1 Synechococcus sp. H55.10 | reverse complement strand
GTTTCCTATTTCGAGTGGCTGTGGTTGTCAGCAACAAAGATAGAGGGCTAGCGGGATACAATCTTGCTGAAGAGAGGTTCGAGGTGGCCTGGCAGGACTTTATCCCGGCTTGTGCGAGCGCACAAATATCCCAGTTCTTGGTTCAGAGTTGAAACCTACCTATAATGGATTTTCCAGCATTAAGCCAAGTATGGAAACACCTCCCTGGCTAGGAGGGATCCTAACCAGTCGCTTGCTGGATCACAGGATGCTGAAAGGTTTTATCCCTTCACGAGAAATTGAAGCCTAGTTGGCTTGCTCGAAGATGCGCTGAACCAAGCCGCTGACAAGGGAGAGCACGATGGCACCGACAAACGCCCAACCAAAGTTGTCGATGTTGAAAGCATCTCCGGCCAAGAAGTCGGCAATGGCTAAGCAGATGCCGTTTAAAATCAGCCAAAACAAACCTAGCGTCAGGATTGTAATCGGCAGGGTGATCAACCGCAGAAACGGCTTCACCAAGCTGTTGACTAGCCCAATAGCCAGTGCCGCTACCAAGGCACCTCCAAACCCGGAGACGTGGATCCCGGGCAAAAGCCAAGCCAAAATCATCACGCTCAAGGCTGACATCAGCCAGGTGGCCAAAAGAGCTGCCATACTT
>NZ_JANSJJ010000187.1:0-641 GCF_047502715.1 Synechococcus sp. H55.10 | reverse complement strand
GATCTGTTTTTCCAGCTGGATCTCCACTCCCAGATCGGCCTGACATTCCTTTTGAAGCAGCTCAGCCGCTTGGTAGGCTAGGTTACGGGTATTTGCCGGCACCTCCGGGTGGTTGCAGATCAGGTGGATGCCGTGGGGACGGCGCTGGAGACGCACGCGATCCGCCAGAGCAATGCTCTGCAGGATCATAGCCACCTCGGAATAGCCATCGGGGCGGGATCCGAGGATTTCCAGGTAAAGATTGATCTTGGCGCGGGCAATCAGGGTACAGGCTTGCATGGGGTGAGAACGGGGTTGGCAATGCATCTCCACTCCCCTCAGCCTGTCCAGACCAACGCAAACACAGACCTAATCTGGGGAGCCCTTTCAGCCCGATTCTAAGGCAAGGGATCTGGGTAGAACCCTGGGGCTAGCTACTTTTAGCTGCAGCTATCCAGACCTGATAGAGTTTAGGCACCCTCTGCCTCACCACTGCCCCATGAGCAAGCCCAAAGTTGGGATCCTCTACAACGACGCCAAGCCCGCCGCCAAGCGCAGCAGCGAAACCTTGGCCCGCTGGTTTCAAGAACAGGGGTGGGAAGTTTGCGGGGCCCCCAACTGGGGCGGCATCCTCGGCTACGCCAAGCCCGATAGTCCCGTCT
>NZ_JANSJJ010000186.1:0-643 GCF_047502715.1 Synechococcus sp. H55.10 | reverse complement strand
CGGAGTTGTGTTTATGTGTGAGTTGTAAAGGTGTGCGAGAGGGAACGATCTAGGACTCGTTTAGGAATGATATAATCGGCTCCCTGGCGGCGTCAAGAGCTAGGCGGCTTGCCTAAAACTTCGGCGTCAGGCAGTAGGGACAATCCATCCACTCCACCTGCAGGGCGGCACCACAGTTGCGGCAGGTGCTAAGGGCCTTGGCACGAGCCTTTAACTCGGTTTCCAAGCCCTTGTCGGTGAGGATAACCCGATCGACCTCCTCCAACGTAGTCAGACCCTGCTTCACCAGCATCAAGCTGTAGGCCAGCAGCGTCTTCATGCCGCTTTCGACAGCCGCTTCCTTGATGACCTCGGTGGGAGCCCCCTTGTTGATCAACTCGGCCAGGCGGTCGTTCATGCGCATGAACTCGTACACCCCCACTCGGCCTTTGTAGCCTACGCCCCCGCATTTCTCGCAGATGGGCTTGCCGGTGGCTTTGCGCTGCTCTACTTCCTTGGGAGAGAGCTTGTTGGCCTTGTAGAAAGTCACCTGCTCGCTGTCGCCGCTGAGGCTGAGGCCATAGCGGGCCAGTTCTTCGGGGGGGGGGTGATACGGGATCCGACACTCGGTACATACTCGGCGCATCAAGCGCTGGGCCAGCAC
>NZ_JANSJJ010000185.1:0-644 GCF_047502715.1 Synechococcus sp. H55.10 | reverse complement strand
CAATGGCGAAGTGGTGATGACGGTGGGATCCACCAAGCCAGAGCTCCATGGCGATGTTTGGTCGGGCAACCATCCCGTTTTCACCGGTAGCCAGAAGATCATCGACAGCGAAGGGCGCGTGGAGAAGTTTATGCGCAAGTACGGCATGGGTGGCAAGAAAGCTAAGTAGCCGAGCCTCAATTCAAGTTTCTTGGTCTGCCTTGCTGGGCATTGCTGTGAGTCTTCGCTGACACTGGATCTATGGCCTCTGCTCAACTCATCGAGCAGCTTAAAAACGTTGAAGCCACCTTTCAGGAGCTGACGGTACGTCTGGCCGATCCCGATGTGGCGACGGATCCTGCTGAGCTGCAGCGGATCGCCAAGGCCCGCTCCTCTCTAGAAGCCACCGTCCAGACCTTTCATGAGTGGCAAAAGCTTACTCGCGAGCTGAAGCAGACGGAAGAGCTCCTGCGGGAGGTGGCTTCTGACGACCCGGAGCTGGAGGCAATGTCCAGGGCAGAACTGGAGCAACTGCGCGCCCGCCAAGAACAACTGGAGGAAAAGCTGACCCTGCTGCTGCTGCCCCGGGATCCCAACGACGAAAAAAACATCATGTTGGAAATCCGCGCCGGCACTGGCGGCGAGGAGGCGGCGCTGTGGGCAGC
>NZ_JANSJJ010000184.1:0-2617 GCF_047502715.1 Synechococcus sp. H55.10 | reverse complement strand
CAACCGGTGGGCCTGTTCCCCCTTCGGGGGGATCCCTAGAAATTGGAAACGCTTGACGGCGGTGCGGGTGGCATCCTCACCTGTCGCCGTTCCCCCTTCGGGGGGATCCCTAGAAATTGGAAACCGAGTTGATGTCGATGGTGCCTGTCAGGATCGAGGTGTTCCCCCTTCGGGGGGATCCCTAGAAATTGGAAACCCGGTCATCCCCCGCTGGTTCAGCGTGAAGCGTGGCTGGAGTTCCCCCTTCGGGGGGATCCCTAGAAATTGGAAACGGGAACGTTGTCCAGCCAGAGGAACCGCTCCACCTCTGGCATAGTTCCCCCTTCGGGGGGATCCCTAGAAATTGGAAACATAGCTAGCGACTTGGACCCGCCCCTCGCAGATGAGGTGTTCCCCCTTCGGGGGGATCCCTAGAAATTGGAAACGGTCACTGGGAGCAACATCCCGGAACCCCCAGGAGCGGGTTCCCCCTTCGGGGGGATCCCTAGAAATTGGAAACTGGATGGTGTCGTTTCGAAGGAGCTCGGAATTTCGAACGTTCCCCCTTCGGGGGGATCCCTAGAAATTGGAAACTCGACAGAGAAGAACAACACCTAGCGGTATCTAGGGGTTCCCCCTTCGGGGGGATCCCTAGAAATTGGAAACCGACCACCCCCTTGAATCGGGGGCACCCGATCACTTCGTCGTGTTCCCCCTTCGGGGGGATCCCTAGAAATTGGAAACAGCGGTACAGCTGGGCCACATCATCGTTGATAGGCTCCAGGTTCCCCCTTCGGGGGGATCCCTAGAAATTGGAAACCCCCACCCTTCCCACAACCTATGCACAACCTATATCAAGTTCCCCCTTCGGGGGGATCCCTAGAAATTGGAAACCGCCAAAGAGGGCCTGGCCAGCCCTGCTTTGGGGGTTGTTTTGTTCCCCCTTCGGGGGGATCCCTAGAAATTGGAAACGCGGAGAGAGTGCCGAGGTAGGGTAAGCCCACTTTCCTCGCGTTCCCCCTTCGGGGGGATCCCTAGAAATTGGAAACTCTCCCAGCTAAACTCAGCATAGGGAACAAATAGTTGTTCCCCCTTCGGGGGGATCCCTAGAAATTGGAAACTAAGGCAAGTTATTGCCATCCGCTTTCGTCTGACTATTCGGTTCCCCCTTCGGGGGGATCCCTAGAAATTGGAAACGTGAGCCTGGGCGCCACAGAGGGTTGGACAAAGGATCTAGTTCCCCCTTCGGGGGGATCCCTAGAAATTGGAAACGGATGTGGACTTCTAGGCCGTCCCAGGCTTGGGCGATGAGTTCCCCCTTCGGGGGGATCCCTAGAAATTGGAAACACCTTAAGCTTTTTCGTTAACACTAACCTTTGCTCAGCCGTTCCCCCTTCGGGGGGATCCCTAGAAATTGGAAACCTATGATTTCTGGTGCATTCTGTTGGAGCTTGGGATCCGTTCCCCCTTCGGGGGGATCCCTAGAAATTGGAAACCCCAGCCACCTTACGGCCTTGATTCCATACATCCCTGTTCCCCCTTCGGGGGGATCCCTAGAAATTGGAAACAACGTACCTCTTGTTGAGCATAGGGAGTGACCAGTAGCCAGTTCCCCCTTCGGGGGGATCCCTAGAAATTGGAAACCGTCTTTATAGACGACGATTTCCGCATAGGTTTCCCCGTGTTCCCCCTTCGGGGGGATCCCTAGAAATTGGAAACTATGTCCAGGCATCCCCGCAATACCTAGCCCGGACAAGTTCCCCCTTCGGGGGGATCCCTAGAAATTGGAAACAGGAAACCCTGATTCGCAAGTGCTATGGCCTGTTCTATGTTCCCCCTTCGGGGGGATCCCTAGAAATTGGAAACGCAGCGGCGGCAGGCCTCGGATCCCTCGCCACCCCCGTCTCGTTCCCCCTTCGGGGGGATCCCTAGAAATTGGAAACTGCTGTAGCTTCTCCTGAAGATCCATCTTCTCCGTCGTTCCCCCTTCGGGGGGATCCCTAGAAATTGGAAACCAAAACGTCTGGGGTTAAAACCCCATTGACGTTGACTGTGAGTTCCCCCTTCGGGGGGATCCCTAGAAATTGGAAACCCTGGCCAACGTTAACACCTGGCCAATGTGATGCGATGGTTCCCCCTTCGGGGGGATCCCTAGAAATTGGAAACAACCTGTACGATGGTGCCGCCATCCGCTCTGTGTTGGAGTTCCCCCTTCGGGGGGATCCCTAGAAATTGGAAACACTGCGAAAGGCTTCCCGCCCAAAACCGAAATGTTTCCGCGTTCCCCCTTCGGGGGGATCCCTAGAAATTGGAAACCAGACGATCCAGTGTCGCTAAGGTGGCGTCGTCCAGTTCGTTCCCCCTTCGGGGGGATCCCTAGAAATTGGAAACCCCACGGTCATTAGCCGTGGGCAAGGGGGCTTCTTCGGGTTCCCCCTTCGGGGGGATCCCTAGAAATTGGAAACCCAACTTCAATCTCCAACTCAAAACTAAGCCTTTTGCGTTCCCCCTTCGGGGGGATCCCTAGAAATTGGAAACAAGGCAAGCGCAGCTCAGGAATCGAATCCTGAGCTGGTAGGTTCCCCCTTCGGGGGGATCCCTAGAAAATGGAAACCGTCTTTATAGACGACGATTTACG
>NZ_JANSJJ010000183.1:0-99975 GCF_047502715.1 Synechococcus sp. H55.10 | reverse complement strand
TTAAGACACTTTGCCACTCACCTGAGCGCTCCAGGCTGCTATAGGCGACCACCCCCGGCCCCTCTCCCAGAGGCACCCAAGCGCTTCGCGCCGCTCACGCGACCACCCCCGGCCCCTCTCCCTGAGCGTCCCTCACCCCCAACCCCTCTCCCTGAGGCCCTCACCCCCAACCCCTCTCCCTGAGGGAGAGGGGAGTTAGGGTGGTGCGTTCGCGACAGCGTTGCGTAGCAATAACAACGTAGAGAAACGTTTTTTTGCTATTTGATTTTGCTATTTGATAATGACTACTCCTCCAGCCGACGACACTTGTGGTAGCCCCTATCCGCCGGCGGCAAAGGTGGCCATCAAAATTAAAGAGAGCAAAATGCCCGGAAAGAGCAGCAGCACCAAGGTTAAAAACTCAGAAAGGCTCATGACAGCACAAAGAACAACAACCGAGGGCACCAGTCCCCAACCTAGCGATTCCGGCAGCCCTTCCCATCCTCCCTTTGGGATCCCTTAACAGTTGCCGTCGATGGCCGACCCCTGAGGCTTTTCCCCTTCTGCCGGCGATATCCTGGCAAAGGGAAAGTCTTCTTCAAGCGCTCCGATGGGCATCCAAGGCAGGCGTATTGCCGTCGAACCTGGGGATCTGCGTCCTTGGCTGCAAGAGGCCGTTTTGGCAGGGGGTGGTGAGCTGGTGCCGCTGGCCGAAGCGGAGGCGCTGGTGTGGGCAGATGCCTTTGACGTGCCCAAGCTCAAGCAGTGTCTTGCCGAAGGAAAGGGGATCCGCTGGGTGCAGTTGCCCTGGGCAGGGGTGGAACCTTTTGCCCAGGCAGGGGTTTTGGATCCCGCCTATGTGTGGACCTGCGGTAAGGGGGTGTACGCTCAGGCGGTGGCCGAACATGCCCTGGCCCTCACCTTGGCCGGCCTGCGGGATCTGAAGATCCGCGCTTTGGCTCAGACTTGGCAGGCGGGATCCGGCACCAGCCTCTGGGGCAGCCGCGTGGTCATCTTTGGGGCGGGGGGCATTGCCCAGGCGCTGATCCAGTTGTTACAGCCTTTCCGGTGCTCCGTTGACGTGGTGCGGCGCAGGGCGGATCCCTTGCCAGGAGCCAGCCGGGTGGTGACGCTGGCAGAACGGCAGGCGGCGCTAGCAGGGGCGGATGTGGTGATCCTGGCCTTGGCCCTCACCCCGGAAACAGAGGGGATCATCGCCCGGCGGGAGCTGGAGCAGATGGGATCCCAGTGTTGGCTGGTGAATGTGGCAAGAGGCAAACACATCGTGACCCCCGACTTGGTGGCCGCTCTGCAACAGGGGGTGATTCGCGGGGCCGCCTTGGATGTCACGGATCCTGAGCCCTTGCCGGCTGGGCATCCCCTCTGGAGCTTGCCCAATTGCCTCATTACCCCCCACACAGCCATTACCGACGCCATGATTGTTCCTGCCCTCTCCGAGCGGGTGCGGGAAAATGTGCGCCGCTTTCGGCTGGGGGATCCCTTGCTGGGAGTGGTGGATCCGGTTTTGGGCTATTGAGCCCTCACCCCTTGGGAGAGGGGAGCTAGGACTCGCGGGGGGCCATCTCCTGCACGCGAGCGGCAATGGCCTCGGCCATCTCTTGCGTGCCGACGGGATCCCCTTGCGCCAGGTCATAGGTGACGTATTTGCCTTCGGCAATGACCGACTGCACTGCCGCTTCTACCCTCGCGGCGGCTTCCCGCTCGCCCAGATAGCGCAACATCATGGCCCCGGAGAGGATAAGGGCAGAGGGGTTGACCTTGTTTTGGCCGGCATACTTGGGCGCCGAGCCGTGGATGGCCTCAAAAACCGCAATGCCATCCCCGATGTTGGCCCCTGGCGCCACCCCCAGCCCGCCGATCATGCCGGCGCACAGATCCGAGATGATGTCCCCGTAAAGGTTGGTGAGCACCAGCACATCGTAGAGCTGCGGCTTCTGCATCAATTGCATACACATGTTGTCCACGATGCGATCTTCAAACTCGATGTCGGGGTACTCCTGGGCCACCTCCCGCGCCACCTGTAAAAACAGGCCGTCGGTGAACTTCATGATGTTGGCTTTGTGGACGGCCGTTACCTTTTTGCGGCCGTTTTGGCGGGCGTATTCGAAGGCAAACTTGACAATGCGGCGGCTGCCGAAGTCTGAGATGGGCTTGATGCCGATGGCGGATCCCTCGCGGATGGGTTTGCCGGAAAGGCGCATCATGGCTTCCCGCGCTTGGATGGCTGCCGGTGTGCCCTGCTCAAACTCGATCCCGGCGTAGAGATCTTCGGTGTTTTCCCGCACCACCACCAGGTCAATGTCTTGAAAGGGGCTTTTGATCCCCGGGATGGACTTGGCCGGGCGCAGGTTGGCGTAGAGATCCAGCTCTTTGCGGATGGCCACATTCACCGAGCGAAAGCCGGTGCCTACGGGAGTGCCGATGGGCCCTTTGATGGCCAGCTTGGTCTCTCGGATCGACTCCAATACGTGGGGCGGTAAGGGGGTGCCGTATTTCTCGATCACCTCCACCCCTGCCTCTACCGGGATCCATTCCAACCCAACCCCGGTAGCCTCCAAAACCGTGGTCATCGCCTTGGTCACTTCCGGGCCGATGCCATCCCCAGGAATCAAAGTCACACGATAGGCCACCGATGCTTCTCCTCGCAGCGTGAAAACTCCGTCTTGCCGGCGGATCCCCCCATAGATAGGTCAGATAACCGGGGATCCCCTAGGCTTCAATGACTATAGAACAGGTTGAGAGCGAAAATGCTGCATCCGCTACCTTGTCAATGGGCGGGGCCGGGGACGAAATTAGGGAGTCGGGGGCAAGGGAATCCGCAGCTCCATGACCGTGCCACTGCCGAAGCGGCGGTTACGCCAGGCAATGGCGGCCCCGATCAACTCGGCTCGGTAGCGCATGTTGAGCAGCCCATGTCCATGGCCAGGCATGGGATCGGCCCCACCCTTGGATTCCGGCATACCGCAGCCATCGTCGATGATCTTCAGCTCCAAGTGGGTGCAGAGAGCCTGAGTATCCTGCCGGGGCTGAATGATGAGATCGATGCGCCGTGCCCCTGCATGTTTGACGATGTTGTTGAGGGCCTCCTGCACGATGCGGAAAATGTTGCTCTGGCAGGCGGGGCTGAGGCGGGAGAGCAGGCCATCGGCTTGGTTGTCGAAACGGGTGAGGAGGGGATGCGGAGATCGCTGGGCGGCCCGTTCCAGGAGGCTGCGCAGGGCCGGGCCCAGGTTAAAGGCCCGCATGGCCGTCGGCTGTAAATCTTCCACGATCCCCCGCAACTCGGCCATGGTTTCCCTCAGTTGGGCGCTCATGGCCTGCAACTGGGTCTGGACAGCGGGGCCAACGGCTGGATCCCCAGAGAGCTCCTGAATCTGGCGAGATAAAGCTCCCAGATCCGCCAAGGTTTGGTCGTGGAGATCGGCGGCCAAGCGACGACTTTCCGCCTCTCGCCCCTCGGTTAGACCCCGCAAAGCTGCTGCTGTCGCCTCCTGACGGCGAACTTGCTCGTAGAAGGAGGCCCGCTGCAAGGCCACTGCCGTAATGTCCGCCAGCGCGTTCACCAAGTCCGCGTCTCCGGGAGCAAGTCCGACGGCATCGGCGGTTTTGCCGGGCTCAACCGACGGCATGAACGCACAGAGCACCCCGGCCACCTGGCGAGCATCGGTGACTATCGGCACAGCCAGCAGGGAGCGGATGCCGTTCTGGAGCAGACTTTGGCGTGTGTGGGCAGGCAGCGGGAAGGTGTGGACATCGGCAATCAGCAATGTGTCTAGCTGGCGGTAGCAATTGGCCCAGATGAGCTGGCCCAGCTCAGGGGGCAGAGTCTGTCCCACCTGGGAAGGGATCCCCGGCTGACGACGATACTCCTGGTGAATGGCCAGGGGCTCTGGGGGAGAAGCAGATGAAGGCTGCGGAGTTGCAGGGGGCGCGATAAAATCGCAGCGATCCACCTGCAAAGCCTCTGCCATACCCTCGAGGGCAATCTGCACCACCTGCTGGGGATCATAGGTGCCGCTGAGGCGCTGGGCGAGCTGGCGCAACAGGCTTTCCCGCTGGGCCGAGATGCGGGTCTGCTCGTACAGTTGCGCCTGCTTGAGGGCGATCCCTGCCTGCTCGGCCACGGCTTCCGCCAACTCCAGATCCTCCGGCTGCCAAGGAGAAGGGATCCGGGAGCCGCGCAGCAGGGCAATCCCCCCCAACAGCTCCTGCTGCCGCTGCGGATGGTCATACAAAGGTACCCACAACAGCCCACTTCCCTGCCGCTGCGGCTGCAAGTCATCCGGCACCACCACCGGCTCCTTCAAGGTGGCCAACAGACCGGCTGCCCAGCGCAACCTGGCCTGAATTGTCTCCGAGAGTTCTGGGGATCCCATCAGCAGGGCATCCAACGAGGACTCCGTGCCGCTCACGAGAACGGACGGATTAAGCTGCGGCGCATAGAGGCCCACGGGGCACAGGAGCTCCTGCTCCGGCTGCCAAAGGGCCAAGATACACACATCCGCCTGAAAAGCCGCCCCGATCTGCTGGGTGATCGCGTGGAAGAGGGTGGTGGGATCCAGGCTGGAGCGAATCGCCGCTGTGATCGAGTGCAACAGCGCCAGCCGTTCCGTCTGCTGATGGGCATGCTCGAACAAGCTGGAACGGGTCAGGGCAATCGCCAGTTGATAGGCCACCGAGCGCAACAGGTCGATCTCCTCCGGCTGCCAAGGATGGGGTGTAGTGATGTATACCCCCAGTAACCCGATCATCCCCCCCTGCACACCGGGCCGTCCTCTATAGGGATCCCTCCCGCCGATCTCCGCTCCCACCGACTGCACCGGGATCAGCACCGCCGAGCGAGCTTGTAGCGCCTGGAAGGCAGCCAGCCCCGCCGGCGGCAGGAGATCTCCATCCGGCGGCAGAGGCAGGGCGATTTGCACCACCTGCCCCGCCCGCAAGCGCTCGCAAAGCGAGCCAAAGTCTTGGATCCGGTACACCTCTCGTAGGCAAGGGGCTAGTCCAGGGCTCAGGGCTTCGTGGGTGACCTGAACCGTCTGCTGGTCCGGGTTGAGACTGTAAAAACAGCAGCGGCTCAGCCCCTGCACGCCTTTCGGGAGAAAGGCCTGTTGTAGCTCCCTCAGGGCAGTGCTGACGATTTGATCCCACTGCAAAAAGCGGTGAACAGTGCTGGTGATGCGGTTGAGCAACGCCTCCCGCACCGCCTGCCGGCGGCTGCGCTCCAGCAGTTTGGCATTGATGATGGCGCTGGCCGTATAGGAGCAGAGGAACTTTACCACCTCCACAAAGCTGGCCTGCAGAGGGATCCGGCTCAGCAGGGCCAAAGCGCCCAGCCGCTCCTCCCCGCGGTTAATGGGGTGGGCGACAAAGCCCCGCAGGCCATTAGCCCTCACCCACTCCGGGGCAGGCATCCAGGCTTCTTGATCCGGGTTGTTGCTCAAGAGGGGCAACCCTTGCTGGGCCACACGCCCCATAGGGCTGTCATCGGGGTAGATCCGCTCAATTTGATCGTGGGCAGGGCTGACCAGGCCGGCATGGGCCACCGACTGAAAGCAGCCCTCCTGCGGGTCGAAAAACCAAAGGCGGGCGGAGGCCACGCCCAAGCGGCTCACCATCTGCTGCACCAGGGTCTGGGCCAACCTGCGCAAGCCCTGCTCCAGCACCTCCGGCTCTGCCGCTTCTGAGGATCCCTGGGAAGAGAGAAGCACCAGTTCCTGGACGATTTGGTTGGCAGCTTGGAGCTGGATCAACAACGAGGAATCTGGATCGACACAAGCCTGCAAAGGCATAGCAGCAAGCAATCAAAAACTTGAGCAAACTCAAAACTTCAGTCAGGCAACCAACTTCTGCACCGCCTCCAGCCGCCCCAAAGCCCAGCCCCGCCGCTGCAGCAGCGCAAAAGAGGCCATCAAATCCGGCCCCTGCAGATCCCCTGTCAGGGCGGCCCGCAAGCTTTTCATCAGCAAGCCCTTTTTCATGCCCTGACTTTTGGTTACTTGCTCCACCAGCGGCTTCAGGCTGTCTGCGGCAACGGGCTGGGGCAACTCGGCAGCGGCCAACGTGGCCGCCGTGGCCGCCATGGCTTCCGCCACCCCCGGCAGGCGCAACTGTTCCAAAGCTGGCAAGGTATAGCTAAGGGGCTCTTGAAACAAAAAGCGGCTGAGGGGAGGGGCCTCGGTCAGGCGGTCGATGCCCTCGGCAACGAGGCGAGCCACATCCTCCAGCCAACCGGGATCCGGCACGGATCCCAGGTCAAACCCCGCCGCCTGCCAAAAGGGCGTCAGCCGCTCCACCAATTCTGCCGGCGAGAGCTGCTTGATGTACTGGCTGTTGATCCAGTTGAGCTTGTCCCAATCGAAGCGAGCAGCGGCCCGGTTGACCCGGTCGAAGTCAAACTGTGTAGCTGCCTTTTCCAACAAGAAAAGCTCTTCCCCATCTGGGGGCGACCAACTGAGCAAAGCCAAGTAGTTTTTGAGGGCCTCCGGCAAAAAGCCCATTTGCTGAAACTCTGTTACCGAGGTCGCCCCATCCCGCTTGGAGAGCTTCTTCCCTTCTGGGTTGAGGATGAGGGGGGAATGGGCAAATTGCGGCGGTTCATGCCCCAGAGCGCGGTAGAGCAAGATCTGTTTGGGTGTGTTGCCGATGTGGTCTTCGCCGCGGATGACGTGGGTAATGCCCATGTCGATGTCGTCCACCACCACCGCCAAGTTGTAGAGAGGATAGCCATCCGCCCGCGCGATCACCATATCCCCCCCCAAGTCCTGGGTGTTCCAGGTGATGGGGCCGCGGATGAGATCCACCCAGGACACCTCCAGGGGCTCCTCAATCTTGAAGCGGATCACCGGCTGCCGGCCCTCGGCTTCGTAGTCGCGGCGCTGTTCCTCGGTGAGAAAGCGGTGGCGGTTGTCGTAGCGAGGGGCTTTGCCGGCGGCCTTTTGGGCGGCGCGCATTGCTTCCAGCTCCGCCTCGCTGACGTAGCAGCGGTAGGCCAGCCCCCGTTCCAAAAGCTGCTGCACCACCGCTTGGTAGCGGGCGATGCGGTTGGATTGGTAGATGGGCCCTTCGTCCCAGTCCAGCCCCAGCCAGGCCAGCCCCGCCAAAATGTTGCGGGTGTAGCGGGGGGAAGAGCGCTCGCGGTCGGTGTCTTCAATGCGCAGGATGAACTGGCCGCCGTGGCGGCGGGCATACAGCCAGTTAAACACTGCCGTCCGGGCGGTGCCGATGTGCAAATTTCCAGTTGGACTGGGGGCAAGGCGAACGCGAACACTCACAGGCTTATGGATCCCAAGCAGAGCATCTTGATCCTAGTCGGCGGCGGGATCCCTTGTCATGTTGGGGGCTGCAAGTGGTTGCCAATTGAGGCATGTCGAGTAGAATCCGCCTTAGCTGCCGGTCAACAGGTAGGCTCCCCGGGGGTAAAAGTTGGTGGGCAACGCCCAAATCTCGCTTTTTTTCCGGTGTTGAGGAACAAGCTGTAGCGTAGGAGGAATCACGGCACATGCGTCTGGCCTTAGCCATTGTTCTGGGTTGTCTAGCTGCTGGGATCCCGGTTGGATCCGCTTTTGCCCAAATCGCCTATCCTTCCTACCCAGTGGGGGATGCCCTGGATGAGATCCTGCTAGATAGGGGCAAAGATGTGGATCCAGTGATTTTCCCTGAAGAGGTGGTGCGCTCCCAGGCCCGGCGAACCACCGCCTTCTTCACCACTTTGCTCAACCAGCGCGCCAACATCCCACCCCTGCGCTCGCTGGATCTGCCCAGCCCCTACCAGGCCTCGGTTCGTACCCAGGCCGGCTACTATCGCGTCACCCAGACAGAGCCTGTTTTGGATTCTGAAATCTTGCGCTAGAGATATCCAGGGTTCGCTCCAGCAGCAGTTCGCTCTTGTGGCCGAAAAGTTGGGTCTGGAGCCCCGTTCTGCCCCTACGCGGAGGCAAGCCGGTGGGGCGGCTTTTGGCTTGCATAGCGGCGAGAGCACCGAAAAACCCAAACGGCTGTCTAGGGGCTGTTTGCGCAGTGTTGCCCGGCAACAGCGGCTCCGCCGGGACGGGGAATATGTCAAAATTCGGCAAGAACCCTCGAGTGGTCGCGATGATCCCACCGGATGGATCCCCTCTTTCTTCGGTTTCTGCCTGGCATAGCCTCCCCCTTGCCGCCGCCATCCAGAAGTTGCACACCGATCCCGATCGTGGCCTCACCGCTCAGCAAGTGATCCAGAGGCAGCGGGAATTCGGCCCCAACGAGCTGATCTCCACCTCTGGCCGCAACGCCTGGCAGCTCTTTCTCGACCAATTCCGCAACGTTATGCTGCTGATGCTGATCGCCGTGGCGGCGATCTCAGCGACTCTGGACTTGCAGGAAGGCGAGTTCCCCAAGGATGCTCTGGCCATTCTGTTGATCGTCGGCCTCAATGGTCTGCTGGGCTACTTGCAAGAAAGCCGGGCGGAAAAAGCGCTGGCGGCCCTAAAAAAATTGGCCTCCCCCAGCGTGCGGGTGCAGCGGGACGGGCTGTGGCAGGAGATCCCCGCCAGCCAGTTGGTGCCAGGGGATCGGGTGCTGCTGGAAGCGGGGGTGCAGATCCCAGCCGATGGGCGCTTGGCGGAAGCGGTGAACCTACAGGTGCGAGAGGCGGCCCTGACCGGAGAGGCGGTACCGGTCACCAAGCAGGCTGATTGTGTCCTCCCCGAAGACACAGAGCTGGGCGAGCGGCGCAACATGGCCTTTATGGGCACCGAGGTGCTGCAGGGGCGAGGGATCCTCTTGGTTACTGCCACCGGCATGAACACGGAGCTGGGCAAGGTGGCCAGGCTGCTGCAGACGGTAGAAAACGAGCCCACTCCCCTGCAGCGGCGCATGAGCCAGTTGGGTAATGTGCTGGTGTCGGGATCCCTGGCCTTGGTGGCGCTGGTGGTGATCGTGGGGCTGCTCCAGGCCGGGAGCATGGCGCCTTTCACCGCGCTGCTGGAAACTTCCCTCAGCATGGCCGTGGCGGTGGTGCCGGAGGGGCTGCCGGCTGTCATCACGGTTACCTTGGCCATCGGCACCCAGCGCATGGTGCGCCGCAACGCCTTGATCCGCCGCCTGCCGGCCGTAGAGACCCTGGGATCCGTCACCACCATCTGCTCCGACAAGACCGGCACCCTCACCGAAAACAAAATGGTGGTCACCGACATCCTCACCCCCGAGCGCCACTACCAGGTCAGCGGCAGCGGTTACATTCCCAAGGGATCCTTCTACTGCGGCGGCCAGCCCATTGATCCCCAGAGTGCCCCCGATTTGCAGGCCTTTCTCAGGGCGGTGGTCTTCTGCAACGATGCCCTGTTGCAAGCCAATCTCTCAGCCCAGCGCGGCGCTGCCCCCACCTGGTCGATCCTGGGGGATCCCACCGAGGCCGCCCTGCTGGTGGCTGCCGCCAAGGCCAACCTGCAGAAAGCCTCTTTGCAGGAGCAGCACCCGCGGGTGCAGGAGATCCCTTTTAGCTCGGAACGCAAGCGCATGAGCGTGGTGGTGCAAGAGGAGGGCAGCTACCGCGTCTACGTTAAGGGATCCGCCGAGCTGGTGCTGGAGCAGTGCACCTATATCCAGAAAAGCGGAACTTGGCAGATGCTCTCAGAAGCCGATCGCCAGGCCATTTTGGGCGCCAACAACCGCTTGGCAGCCCAGGGCATCCGGGTTTTGGGGGTGGCCACTCAGCAGTTGCAGCGGATCCCGGAGAACCTGGAGGAGATCGAGCGCAACCTGGTGTGGCTGGGCCTAGTGGGCATGTACGATCCCCCTCGGCCCGAAGCGCGGGAAGCGGTAGCCCGCTGCCGGCAGGCCGGGATCCGCACCCTGATGATTACCGGCGATCACCAACTCACCGCCATCGCTATTGCCCGCGAGCTGGGCATTCTCGACTCCGAGAACCAGGCCATTGATGGGCGCACCCTCTCCCGGCTGAGCTTTGAGGAGCTGATGGAGAAGGTGCAGAGGGTCAACGTCTACGCCCGCGTGGCTCCCGAACACAAGCTGCGCATCGTGCAGGCCCTG
Organism: Synechococcus sp. H55.10; assembly: GCF_047502715.1. Classification (NCBI taxonomy): domain Bacteria; kingdom Bacillati; phylum Cyanobacteriota; class Cyanophyceae; order Synechococcales; family Synechococcaceae; genus Synechococcus; species Synechococcus sp. H55.10. The sequence continues at coordinate 89,946 of NZ_JANSJJ010000183.1, read as the reverse complement.
CAAAAGCAAAACCAGTTTGTGGCCATGACCGGCGATGGCGTCAACGACGCCCCTGCCCTGCGCCAAGCGGATATCGGCATTGCCATGGGCATCACCGGCACCGATGTCAGCAAAGAGGCCAGCGACATGGTGCTGCTGGACGACAACTTTGCCACCATCGTGGCGGCCATTGAAGAAGGGCGGGTGGTCTACAGCAACATCCGCCGCTTCGTGAAATACATCCTGGGTAGCAACATCGGCGAGGTGTTGACCGTGGCTGCTGCACCCCTTCTGGGCCTAGAGGACGTGCCGCTGACGCCCCTACAGATCCTGTGGATGAACTTGGTAACCGACGGCTTGCCTGCTCTGGCTTTGGCAATGGAGCCGGCGGAGCCGGGGGTGATGCAGCGTCCCCCCTTCAACCCCAAAGAAAGCATCTTTGCCCAAGGGCTCGGCGCCTACATGGTGCGCATTGGCGTCGTCTTTGGCTTGGCGACGATCCTCATGATGGCGATTGTGGAAGCCTACATCGTTCACTGGCGCACGATGGTCTTCACCACCCTGTGTATTGCCCAGATGGGCCATGCGCTGGCGGTTCGCTCTAATGACAAGCTGACCATCGAGCTCAACCCCTTTTCCAACCCCTACCTGCTGGGGGCGGTGTTGACCACTTTGCTGCTGCAGTTGGCCCTGCTCTATGTGCCCTTCCTACGCGACTTTTTCGGGACAGAAGAACTGACCCTCACTGAGCTGCTCATTTGCGTCGGCTTTAGCACAGTAGTGATGGTCTGGGTAGATCTGGAAAAACTCTACTGCCGCTGGCGCCCCCGTTAACCGGCTAGCTTCCATGGTTTCCTCCTTTGCCAAAAGCTTTTTCCCAGGGCAGGGTAGGGCAGCTTTTTTCCGCAACTTAACTGAGCGATTCTGCGGAAACCAGAAGATAAGCTGGAAGCAGCCGCCACCAGAAAAGAGCTGGGGATAGAGATAATGCTGCCGGGCTGGGCCAGCTTTATGCTTGGGGGGATTGTTTTGGTTCTCGGAGCACTTCTAGGGCTTGGCTGGCTCCGGCGGCGGATCCCTCTCTTTAAGAGAGTTTTCAAGCTCATTTTCAAGGGATCGCTGCCAACTTCCAGCCCGGAGGCCCGTTTCCGCGCAGCGCTGGAAGCCAGCCTGGATGCCATCTATCTGTTGGAGGCGGTGCGGGATCCTTTTACCGGCGAGATTGTGGATTTTGTCTTCGTCGATGTCAACGCCAAAGGGGAGGAGCTGATTTCCCACCGCCGGGAGGAGATCCTCGGCCAAAGGCTGTGCGAGCTGCTGCCCATCAACCGCACGGCTGGCTTTTTTGAAAAATACAAGCGGGTGGTGGAAACCCGCATCCCCCTGGAAGAGGAGTTTCCCATCTCCGGCCAGCCGGGCTTGCGGGCCCGTTGGCTCCACCACCAGGTGGTGCCGGTGGGGGACGGGATCCTGATCACCAGCCGCAACATCAGCGAGCAGGTTGAGCGGGAGCAGGCGCTGCAGGAAAGCGAGTCCCGCTACCGCGCCCTCTACGAGGCAATCCCGGATATGGTTTTGGAGATCGCTGCCGACGGTCGCATCCTCGACTGCAAGCCGCCCCGCTACTTCGCCACTCTGCGCCCCCCCGAGGACTACATTGGCCGTCGGCTCCAGGAGATTTTGCCTGCTGCGTTGAGGGAGCAATGCGAGGTTCTGGGAAGGCGGGCTCTGGCCAACCAGAGCGTCGAATACCTGGAGTACGAGATCGAGCTGCCAGGCGGGGTGCGGCAGTATCGCAGGGCCTGTATCGTTGCCCACGGCAGCGAGAAGCTCTACGTCTTGGTGCGGGACATCACAGAGCGCAAGCAGGCCGAGCTGGAGCTCAAAGCTGCCGAGGAAAGGCAAAGAGCTATTTTGGCGGCCATCCCGGATCTCATCTTTCACCTCGATAGCCAGGGCGTTTGCCTGGGAGTGAGCTGTGGGGGGGAGGTGCGGCCCTACGGCTTGCCAGAAACTTACCTGGGGCGCTCACCCCACGAACTCCTGCCCCCAGACCTGGCGGAGCGGCGGCTTGCCTATATTCGCCAAGCCCTGGCCACCCAAACCCTGCAGCGCTACGAGCAAAGCCTGGAAATCGATGGCGAGGTGCGCCACGAGGAGGTGCGCATTGCCCCTCTGAATGCGCAGGAAGTGGTGCTCATCATCCGCGACATCACGGAGCGGGTGCAGGCGCAGCAAGCCCTGCAAGAGAGCGAGCAGAAGTTCCGCGCCCTGTTTGAAAATGCTGCCGTGGCCATCCTCATTCGCCATGCCGAAACGGGCGAGATCTTGGAGGCTAATCCGCGCGCCCTTGCCGCCTATGGATTTTCCAGCCTGGAGGAGCTGCGGGCCTTCGACGTTTTGGAGCAGTCCCCCTATCGCCAGGCCCTGCAGGGAAGGGGGTTCTCGCTGCAGCCTCACCTGGAGCAGGCCCGCCAGCAGGGATCTGCCCGCTTTGAGTGGCACTGGCAACGGCGGGATGGCCGGGAGTTTTGGGAAGACGTCTTCGTCCAGCCGCTGGTGCTGCGCGGGATCCCTTGCTGGGTGTTTACCGCCGTCGATATCACCGCCCGCAAGCAGGCCGAAGCAGAGCTGGAGCAATTCTTCTCGGTAGCTTTGGACTTGCTCTGCATTGCCGACGAGCAGGGGTATTTTCGCCGCCTCAACCCTGCTTGGGAGACTGTTCTGGGCCGTTCCCTCGAGGAGCTGCAGCAGCACCCCTTTTGGGAATGGGTGCACCCGGAAGATCTGCTGGCCACGCAGAAGGCGATGCAAAAGCTGCTGCAAGAAGGACGCCTGGATGGCTTAGTCAACCGCTACCGCACCCAAGACGGCAGCTACCGCTTTATCGAATGGCGCGCCTCTCTGGCGGGATCCCTGGCCTACGCCGCCGGGCGGGACATCACCCTGGCCAAGCAGACGGAAGAGCAGATGAAGGCGGCTATGGAAGCTGCCGAGGCGGCCAACCGCGCCAAGAGCGAATTCTTGGCCACCATGAGCCACGAGATCCGCACGCCCATCAACGCCATCATGGGCATGGCCAGCCTGTTGCTGGATACCCCCCTGGATCCGCAGCAGCGGGATTGGGTGCAGACCATCCGCTACGGCAGCGAGGTGCTGCTCAGCCTCATCAACGACATTTTGGATTTCTCCAAGATCGAGTCTCAGAAATTGGAGCTGGAAGAAACGCCCTTTTCCCTGCCCCAGCTCATGGAGGAGCTCTTGGATCTCATGGCCGCCCAAGCCCAGAGCAAAGATCTGGAGCTGGTGGCCTGGGTGGATCCCAGCTTGCCAGCCAGCCTGGTGGGGGATCCCAACCGCCTGCGCCAGATCCTGGCCAATCTCCTCAGCAACGCCATCAAGTTCACCCCACAGGGAGAAGTGGTGGTAAGCGTCGAGGCCCAGGAGCAGTGGGTGAGCTTCCAGGTGCAAGACACCGGCATCGGCATCCCGCCGGAAAAGCAGGATCGCCTCTTCAAGCCTTTCAGCCAGGTGGACAGCTCCATTAGCCGCCGCTACGGCGGCACGGGCTTGGGCTTGGCCATCAGCCAGCGCCTCTGTCAACTGATGGGCGGAGAGATCTGGGTGCAAAGCCAGCCGGGCCAGGGATCCACCTTTGGTTTCCGTGTCCCGCTGCGTGTTCCGGATCCGGCCCTCTTGGCAGCCCCAGCCCTCGATGCTGCTCTAGCCGGCAAGCGGGTTTTGTTGGTGGAAGACAACGCCAGCCAACGGCAGCTCCTGGCTCGCCTGCTCCAGGCCTGGGGGATGCAGGTAACGGCCTGCAGCTTTGCAGCAGAAGCCCAAGCCCTGGCCAAGGCCCAGACTTTTGACCTGGCCCTGGTGGATACCAGCCTGCCTGACGGCGATGGACTGGCCCTGGCCAAGGCTCTGCAGCAGGAGCAGCCCCCCCTGAGGCCTTTGCTGCTGGTGGCCCGCAGCGCGGCTTTGGCAAGTTCTGGCTCTTTTCCTGCCCTGAGCAAGCCGGTCAAGGCCTCGCAACTGCGGGCTCTGCTTTGCCAGGAAAAAGTGCCTGCCGTTACTTCCAACTTGGAACCCCAGCTTCCTTTGGCCAGCCGCTGCCCGTTGCACATCTTGGTAGCCGAGGACAACCCCGTCAACCAAAAAGTCATCCGCCTAATGCTGGAGCGGCTGGGCTATCAGCCGGACATCGTGGCCAACGGCCTGGAAGCTCTGCAGGCGCTGCAACTGCGCGCCTACGACCTGGTCTTGATGGATCTGCACATGCCGGAGCTGGACGGCCTGGCCGCCACCCGCCGCATCCGCAGCGAACTTCCCCCAGATCGCCAGCCACGCATCCTTGCCCTCACCGCCGATGCTTTCCTGGAAAGCCGTGCTGCTGCCGAGGCCGCCGGCGTCGACGGCTACCTGACCAAGCCCCTGCAGCCGGCTGTGCTGGAGCGCGCTTTGCAGGAAATCTCTTCTTCTTGCACGGAAGAAAAACCGGAGCCAGCCTTGGATCCCGACACCCTGGCCAGCCTACGCAGCATGCTGGGATCCCCCGAAGACTGGCAGGAGATGGTGCAAACCTACCAGCAAGACAGCCAGGCCCTGCTGGGATCCCTGCGCCAGGCTCTGGAGCGGCAAGATGCCCAAACCGTGGCCCAACTGGCCCACCGCTTCAAGGGCAGCAGCAGCACCCTGGGGGCCAAGTCGCTAGCTCAGATGTGTCAGGAGCTGGAGAACCTCTCTCGCCACCCCTCTCCCGCTTTTGTAAACTGGGATACCCTGAAGCAGGCCTTGCAACGGTTGGAAGCCGAGTACCAGCGAGTTACCCTGGAGTTATCGGCTGCCGCGTCTGGGCCTTCTCCTGTTGCCAGTACCCATGCAGAAGCTTAATGCCAAGCCTATGTCAGATTGGCGGGGAGGGAGCTTCTCTGGAGCCGAGGAAAAGCCGCTGCTGCTGATTGCCGACGATGATCCCAGCCAGCGGCTTTTGGCTCGCTATGCCCTGGAGCGGGAAGGCTACCAAGTTGTGGAAGCGGACAGCGGCTTGGCTTGTCTAGAAGTCGTAAGCCGCCATCAGCCGGACATGGTGCTCCTGGATGCGGTGATGCCGGATCTGGATGGGTTTGAGTGCTGCCGCCGCCTCCACGCCCAAAACCCCGACATGCCAATTTTAATCGTCACCGCTTTAGAAGACGAAGCCTTTGTCAGTGAGGCCTTTGCCGCCGGTGCCAGCGACTACATCCCCAAGCCCATCCACTGGTCGGTTTTGAAGCGGCGGCTGCGCCACTTGCTGCAAGCCAACCAGGCCCAGCGCCGTCTGCAGCAGCTTAACCAGGAACTGGAAGCCAAGGTGCAGGAGCGCACCGCCCAACTGGCCTGCCAGGTGGCAGATCTAGAGCAGCTCAACCGCCTCAAAGACCACTTTCTGGCCACGGTCTCCCACGAGCTGCGCACGCCTTTGACCAAGATCAAGCTAGCCCTGGAACTCCTGAGCCGCACCCCCCTCAACGAGAAGCAGCGGCAATACCGGGACATTGCCCTGCAGGAGTGCGAGGCCGAAATCCAGCTCATCAACCGCCTATTGGATCTGCAGGGCCTGGAAGGGAAAGACCTGGGCTCTGCCGTTGCAGCTATTGACCTGACCCACCTCTGGCACAGCTTGATCGAGTCGGCGCAGCAATGCACCCAGGCCCGCTCCCTCACGCTGCAGGTGGGGGATCTGCCCCCCTCCCCCTGGCGGTTTTACAGCCATCCGCAGCTCCTGACCCAGATCCTCAAAGAACTGCTGGACAATGCCTGCAAGTTTACCCAGCCAGGTGGCACGATCCGTATAGGGGTTCAGCCAATCCCTGGAGGGGTTGAGTTTAAGATCGGCAACAGCGCTCAGATCGAGCCGGAACATCTGCCCCGCCTCTTCGAGCGCTTCTACCGCGTGCCCACTGCAGATCCCTGGGCCCAGCCAGGTAGCGGCCTGGGGTTGGCTTTGGTGAAGCAGTGGGTGGAGCATCTCAAGGGCCACGTTCGAGTCAGCAGCAAGGACGGGTGGACGTGTTTTGTACTCCGCCTGCCTAGCCTAGAGTCGTCCGGCAGGATGTGATCAATGGCCGACGGCAGCGGCAGTTTCGGCGGTGGCAAAGGAAGTGCCGCAGCCACAGCTAGCCACCGCGTTGGGGTTCTTGAATTTGAAACCGCCCCCCAACAGATCCTCGGAAAAGTCGACGGTGAGGCCCTGGATCAAAGTCATGCTCAAGGGATCCACTGCCACCCGAATATCGCCAAAGTCAAAGGTATGGTCATCAGGGTTGGCCTGGGGCTCGAAGTTCATTACGTAAGAGAGGCCAGAGCAGCCGCTGGGCTTGACCCCCAGCCGCAGGATGGGCTGGGATCCCTCTTTCTCGTACTTGCTGCGCAGGCGTTTTAGCTCTTGGATGGCGCTCTCGGTCAAGGTGATCATGGCGGGAAAGCTGACACTTACTTTTCATCCTAACAAGGGTTTTGGGCCGCCTTTTCCCTGCGCGCGGCAGGAACAGTTGATAAGCTAGGGATCCCATTCCTTCAACTTTACCGTTCTGCCCTTGTGACGGATCCCAACGCCATTCGTGTTACCTTCTTGGGCACCAGCTCCGGCATGCCCACCCGCCAGCGCAATGTCTCTGGCGTGGCGGTGCAGTTTCCGCAGCGGTCGGAATGGTGGCTGTTTGATTGTGGCGAGGGCACCCAACACCAACTGTTGCGGCTAGACGAGCTGCGCCCCAGCCAGTTGCGCCGCATTTTCATCACCCACATGCACGGGGATCACATCTACGGCCTGCCGGGGCTGTTGGCCTCCTGTGGCCTGGGCAGTACCCCCCAACACATCGACATCTACGGCCCCCCCGGCCTGGAAGAGTACCTGAAGGCGGTGCTGCGCTACAGCGAGACGCGGATCCCCTATTCCTTCCGGGTTCACACCGTAGAAACAGGTCTCATTCTTCAGGATCCAGAATATTGGGTTTTTTGCGCGCCCCTGGATCACCGAGTGCCCGCCTTCGGCTACCGCGTGGTGGAACAGGATCGGCCAGGCACTTTCGACGTGGCCAAGGCTCAGGCCGACGGGATCCCGCCCGGCCCCCTCTACGGCCAGCTCAAGGCCGGGCAATCCATCTTCTGGCAGGGCCGCCACTTCCACGGGCGAGATTATGTGGGGGATCCCATCCCAGGGCGCAAGCTCTCCTACTGCACCGACACCATCTTCTGCCGCAACGCCGTCGATCTCTCCCGTGCTGCTGACCTGGTCATCCACGAGGCCACCTACGCCGAAGCGGATCGCGAACTGGCCCAGCGCGCCAAGCACTCCACTGCCGCCATGGCCGCGCGGGTGGCCGCTGAAGCCAAGGCCCAGACCCTCATCCTCACCCACTTCAGTCCCCGCTACACCCCCGAAGCTCCCATCACCCTAGAAGACTTGCTGGCGGAAGCTCAAGCGATTTTTCCCAACACAATCCTGGCCCGGGATCGGATGACCTACGCGATCCCGCGCCGCAGCCCTGCTCCCCTGCCGGTGGGGGTCTAGACCCGCCTTGCTAGCTAGAATGATAGGACTGACAGCCTCAACCTGCGATGACGGATCCCAGACCCTATCCTGAACGGCCTCCATTTCCAGAGCGGCCCAAAACCGAGCAACTGGATCAAAACGCCAGCGAGTGGCAAGCTTTCAGCGCCTTGCCCCCGGCAACCTCCCTGCCTCCTGTACAAGCAGAGCGACCGGCTTCCCAAGCAGCCAGCTCGCCCCAGGCCGAGGAAAACCTGCCCAAACTGGCCCCCTGGGGCAAACGGATCGGGGCCTTTGCCCTGGATTTTGGGCTGGGGCTGGGGGTCTCCTACCTGGCGCAGGGCTTGGCTTCTCTGGTGGGAGCCGATGCGGGCGCCGTGGACATGACCGGCTACATCGCCTTCTTCGCCACCTGGCTGGTGAACCGCGGCTACTTCCAATCCCGCCCCGCTGGCCAAAGCCTTGGCAAATGGCTGCTGAACCTCAAAACCTTGGATCCCGAAACCGAGGCACCGCCCCACCTGGTTCGCTCCCTGGCCCGCGAAGGGGTGCTCTCCCTGTTTGTGCTCACGGAAGCCCTGCTGGTGCCCCTGGCGGCCGATGGGCTGTTTGCCTTCTTCGACAAGGAAAAACGCCAGAGCATCCACGACCGGGCCGGGCGCACCCTGGTGGTGGAATCGGAGCAGGGCTACCACCTGGATGAAAAAGCCCTGCGGTTGCTGCAGGACATCCTGGAGGGGGACGCCGCCGAGGACGTCAAGTCCGCCGCTCGCGAGCTGTTGCGCCAAGCCCAACGCAACGAGGCAGTGCGCGATCTTTCCCAGCAGATGCAGCGCCTGAGCAAGGACGTGGATCGGAACACCCGCAGCCTAAGACAACAAACCGGCAAGCAAGTCAAAAACTGGGTTGATTCCGTCAAAGAAAAGTTGGATAATTGGTGATCGCGCTTACGAGGTGAACCCATCTCCAGCCTCAACCCCTGGGGTTGGGGGTTCCCAATTGCTTTTACTTCCTCCACCTTGGGATCCGTCATGGCCAAAGCAAAGGGTGCTCGCATCATCATTACCCTGGAGTGTACGGAGTGCCGCACCAACGTCAATAAGCGTTCTCCAGGGGTGAACCGCTACACCACCACCAAAAATCGCCGTAACACCACGGCCCGCTTGGAGCTGAAGAAATTCTGCCCCAAGTGCAACCGCCACACCGTCCATAAAGAGATCAAGTAGTTCAAGCCGCTTTACCGTTCCCCTGACCTATGGTTTACGCTCGTCGCCGCCTGTCTCCCATCAAGCCGGGAGAGCCGATCAAATACACCGATGTTGAGCTGCTCAAGAAATTTGTAACCGAGCGAGGCAAGATCCTGCCCCGCCGCATCACCGGCCTGACCGCCAAGCAGCAGCGGGAGCTGTCCGCCGCCATCAAACGGGCGCGCATCATGGGCCTACTTTACTTTGTCAACAAAGAAGGATAAGTTGCTGGTTGCTTTCTCCGGATCCCGATGAGCCTGCAGCTTTCGCCGCAATTGCAAGCTCGAATGGCCCAACCCCTTGAGATTGGCGGGGTGAAGATTTTTAGTCGCGTCTTTCAGGCGCCCCTGTCGGGAGTGACAGACAAAGTGTTTCGGGGGCTGGTACGCCGCTTTGCCCCGCAAAGCCTGGTCTACACCGAAATGGTGAACGCGACCGGCTTGCACTATGCCCGCGAGCTACCCCGCATTATGGAAGTGGGGGAGGGGGAGCAGCCCATCGGCATTCAGTTGTTCGACTGCCGACCCCACTTTTTGGCGGAAGCAGCCCGTATGGCGGTGGATGAGGGGGCGACCTTGGTAGATATCAACATGGGCTGCCCTGTGAACAAGATCACCAAAAACGGCGGCGGCTCTGCCCTGCTGCGGGAGCCGGACACGGCAGCCCGGATTGTGGAAGCGGTGGCCAAAGCCGTGCCCGTACCTGTTACAGTGAAAACTCGCCTGGGTTGGTCGGATCAGGAGATCAACATTCTGGATTTTGCCCACCGGCTGCAGGAGGCCGGAGCGCAATTGCTGACTTTGCATGGCCGGACACGGGCTCAGGGGTTCAACGGCAAAGCCCGTTGGGATTGGATTCGCCGTGTCAAAGAGCATCTGCGCATTCCGGTAATTGCCAACGGGGATATTTTCTCACCAGCGGCGGCGGTAAAGTGTCTGGAGGAAACTGGCGCCGATGGGGTGATGTGCTCCCGCGGCACCATGGGCTATCCCTTCCTGGTGGGGGAAATCGATTACTTCCTGAAAACCGGCCAAGAAAGACCAGCTCCTACCCCCCTGGAGCGGATTCAAATGGCTTTAGAACACTTGCGGGGCCTCTGGGAGTGTAAGGGGGAACGTGGCATCCGACAGGCCCGCAAGCACATGACTTGGTACATCAAAGATTTTGTGGGGGCTTCTCAATTCCGCGCCCTTCTCTGTCGCATCGAAACCTTGCAAGAAGGGGAAACCCTGCTTTTGCAAGCTATGGAGCGCTGCCAAGAAACAACCTCTCGACCGGAAGAGGCGCTTGAAACGACTGAGGGGATCGACCTTCTTCCTGAGGCGGGTTAGGCGTAGCTCCCCTCTCCTTTTGGGGGAGGGGGTAAAGCATCTCAATCTTGCTTGCAAGGCTACGACGCCTGCTGCTGGGACAGAGCTGCCACCAGTTTGTCTCCCATTTCCCGGCAACCCACTAAGGTTGTTCCCTCGGAATAGATATCTGGGGTGCGGTAACCCTGTGCCAAAACGGCCTCTACCGCCTGTTCGATGCGGTCGGCAGCTTGCGGCTGTTCCAGGGAGTAACGCAGCAGCAGAGCGCCGGAGAGCACCTGGGCAATGGGGTTGGCTTTGTCTTGTCCGGCAATATCGGGAGCCGACCCGTGTACCGGCTCGTACACCCCAGGGCCGGAGGATCCCAAGGAGGCCGAGGGCAGCATACCAATAGAGCCGGTCAGCATTGCCGCCTCGTCGGACAGGATATCGCCGAAGAGATTGCCGGTGAGGATGACGTCGAACTGCTTGGGCCAGCGCACCAACTGCATAGCAGCATTGTCGATGTAGAGGTGGGAAAGTTCCACGTCGGGGTACTCAGCCGCCATGGCATTGACCCGCTCCCGCCACAGTTGCGATACCTCCAGGACATTGGCCTTGTCCACCGAGCAGAGCTTGCGCCGCCGCTTGCGCGCCAGTTCGAAGGCCACACGAGCGATGCGATCGACCTCGGCCTCGCTGTAGACCATGGTGTTCACGCCGCGCCGGGATCCCTTGGCATCTGTGAAGATCCCTTTGGGTTGACCAAAGTAGATGCCCCCTGTTAGCTCGCGTACCACCACCAGGTCGATCCCCGCGATAACCTCCGGCTTCAGGGAAGAGGCCGCCACCAGTTGGGGGAAGACTTTCACCGGGCGCAAGTTGGCAAAGAGCCCCAGGCCGGCCCGCAAGCCCAACAAAGCCCGTTCTGGGCGTTTCTCAGGAGGCAGGGTGTCGTACTTAAAGTCGCCAACCGCTGCCAGATAGACGGCGTCGCTCTCCTGGGCCATTTTCAGGGTTTCTGGCGGCAAGGGATCCCCCGTTTCCTCATAGGCCGCCCCGCCGATCAGACCCTCCTGCCACTGAATGGAAAACCCCATCTGGGCAGCAACCGCATCCAAGACAGCCCGCCCCACCCGCATGATTTCTGGGCCAATCCCATCGCCGGCTAGGGCCGTGATCCGATAGGTTCGAGCAGTTGCGGCGCTCATGAGCAGTCAAGCTGAAGACAATGGCGTAGAAATACTACCATTTCGGCGGGCTCAGCCATCCCTTGGCACACAGGTTTGTGGAGAACTCCCCCAAAAAGCTCTCTCCAGGGATGATATAAGGTGCAGCCTGGCCACTGACCTGCTGCACCCTATAACAATAATGATGAGCAAACCCTCAAGCTAAAGCTCTAGAACAAGCCCAAGGTGACCCACTTATCCAAGGGCAAAGTGGCACCGATACCCAGGTAGAGGGTAACCAAGGTGCCGATCAAAAACACCGTCGTCGCCACCGGGCGGCGCAGCGGATTTTGGAACTTGTTGACGTTTTCGATGAAGGGCACAAACAAAAGACCGACAGGAATAGCAGACATCAGAGCAATCCCCAACAACTTGTTGGGAGCAATACGCAAAATGTGAAAAGCGGGGTAGAGATACCATTCCGGCAGAATTTCCAGCGGTGTGGCAAAGGGATCCGCCGGCTCGCCCACCCCTGCGGGATCCATGACCGCCAGGCCGACGATTAGACCGATGGTACCCAGGATCACCACCGGAAACATAAAAAGCAAATCGTTGGGCCAAGCAGGCTCACCATAGGTCATATGGCCCATGTTTTTCTTCAGCTTGGCTACAACCTTGGGGTTGTCTAGGTCAACTTTGCGGGTAATGGCCTCAGTCGCTATGACCTGCTTTGAGATAGCCATGAGAGTTCTCCTTGCAAAAATCCTGAACCAGAAGCTAAAGGGTCACCGTTTGCGGAGCCAAGAGACAAACTTTGCTCACAAAGGCCCAGAAATCCCTTGGCGGCGGATCATCAGAAAGTGCATGGTCATGAAGACCGCAGCCAGCCAGGGTAACACAAAAGTATGCAAGCTGTAGAAGCGAGTCAGAGTCGCTTGGCCGACAGCTTCGCCGCCACGGATAAGCTGCACCAACAAGTCACCCACCACCGGAATCGCACTGGGCACACCGGAGACGATCTTGACTGCCCAGTAGCCCACCTGATCCCAGGGCAGGGAGTAGCCGGTAACGCCAAAAGAAACTGTCAGCACCGCCAAGATCACACCGGTCACCCAGGTCAGCTCGCGAGGCTTCTTGAACCCTCCTGTCAGATAAACCCGGAAGGTGTGTAGGATCATCATCAACACCATCATGGAGGCGCTCCAGCGATGGATGGAGCGCAGCAGCCAGCCGAAGTTGACCTGGGTCATGATGTAGTTGACCGACTCAAAGGCCTCGGCCACCGTCGGACGGTAGTAAAAAGTCATGGCGAAGCCGGTGGCAAACTGAATGAGGAAGCACACCAGCGTGATGCCGCCAAGGCAGTAGAAGATGTTAACGTGGGGCGGAATGAATTTCCCAGTTGCGTCGTCGACGAAAGGCGTAATCTCCAGCCGCTCGTCTAGCCAGTCGTAAACTTTGCTCATGATGCCTGCAGTTTTTGAAAAGTGGATCTTGGGGGCAGGGCAGGCCTGCTCCACTCAGCAATCTAACACAATTCTTTAACACCATCCTGACGCAAGGCTCAGCTTTGGGAGCCAGATCTCGATCCCGACAGGCCAGACGACTTTTCAATGCTGTGTTTTGTTCACATTTCTTAACTTTTTTAGGATAGATGGTTGTGCAGAAGCTGAGACACACAGGGCTCCATCGGAGATGGTGGGGGATCCGAGCAAGGTTGGCCTGGGGCATCCGCATTGTTCTGCTGGGGTGTTTGCTCTGGGCGAGTTTGGGCATGGATGCCTGTCCAGTTCAGGCCAGTCGCTGGGGAGAAGAGCAGCAACTGCTGGCGCAGGCCTGGGCCTATGTGGATCGAGCCTATGTAGATCCGGGGTTTAACGGGCAAAACTGGTGGCAGGTGCGGCAACGGTTTCTCTCCCGGCCCCTGAAGGATCGGCAAGAGACCTACCGCGCTATTGAGGAGATGTTGGCGACGCTGGGGGATCCTTTTACCCGCTTTCTGGACAAAGAGCACTACCTTAGCTTGCAGACCTCTACAGCCGGGGAGCTGAGCGGTGTCGGTTTGCAGATCGCCATCGACGAGCAGGGCTCGGTGCGGGTAATTGCGCCTATGGAAGGCACTCCTGCCGAGCAGGCCGGGATTCAACCTCAGGACGAGATTTTGGCCGTGGATGGGGTGCCGGTGGCAGGGCTGAGCTTAGACGAAGTGGCCGAACGGCTGCGGGGGCGCAGCGGCACGCCGGTTACTCTGAAGCTGAAGCGGCAGGATCGCGTTTGGGAGGTGGAGCTGGTGCGCCAGTCGATCACCATCAACCCCGTGCGCACCCGTTTTTTTGAGCTGCCTCAGGGAACGGTGGCCTACATTCGCCTCAGCCAGTTCAACGGCAATGCTGCCGCTCAGGTTCGTCAAGCCATTCGGGCCGCTGAAGCTCAGGGGGTGCGGGGCTACATTCTCGACTTGCGCAACAACCCAGGGGGACTCTTACAGGCGGCCATCGAGATCGCCCGCTTCTGGATCCCCAAGGGCGACATCGTGCTGGTGACGGATCGCCACGGCATTCAAGACAGCATTCCCGCCACCGGCGAGGTGCTCACAGAGGCGCCGCTGGTGGTCTTGGTGAACCAGGGCAGCGCCAGTGCCAGTGAAGTGTTGGCCGGGGCACTTCAGGACAGTGGGCGAGCCCGACTGGTGGGAACGCGCACCTTTGGCAAGGGGCTGATCCAATCCCTGCTGGAGCTGGCAGATGGCTCTGGGCTGGCGGTGACGACGGCCAAGTACCTCACCCCCAGCGGCCATAACATCCATCACCAGGGGATCCAGCCGGATGTGGTGGTGGGGGAGGGATCCGTTCCCCTAACGGCAGAAACCCTGGCCGGGCCGGAGGACATCCAGCTTCAGCGAGCCCTGGAGCTGTTGGGGCAGCCCCAGGGGATCCCGGTGGCACAAGGCCGCTAGGAGGGGATTGCGTTCCAGGTCTCCACCCCGTGGAGATCTCAATCTTTGGCATTCGGGATGGGGACTCCTGTTTGTTTTCGATTCGTTTTAGGATCGGGAGCAGAGTTGCCTGGGCCACTTCTCGGCTCCGGCGTCGATCTCTGACTTTGTCCGCTCCCGCCTGCATGAACGCCATCCAACAATTCCACCACTTTTTCAACTGCTGCATCGGGGCTTGGCGCACCGAGCGCACCTACCATTACCTAGACCGTGGCGAGGTGGAGCGCTCCCGCACCGAGTTCACCATTCGCACCCTCACCCCTGAGCTGAAGCACAAGGTGCTGGCCGACAACAACTACCCCAACCACAACGTGGATGGTTTTTTGGGCTTTCACTTGGCTTTTGAGACGGTTTCCGAAACGGGGGAGGAGGCTGGGCAAGAGCTGAACATGCTGTTTGTCCCTCGGCAAGAAACCTCCCTGGGTCTGGAGGGAGACTATCTGCGGGATCGGGCCTATGAGGAAGATCGCCCGATGGTGGCGGTTTTCCGGTTCGATCCTGGATCCCTGCAACTGGTGATGACCACCACCTACACGCGCGTGGTTGCCGTAGATACCATCACCCTACTCAATCCTCGTCTGCGCCTGCGGCAGATCCTCACCTACCGACGCCCCCCTCAAGGTCAGCCTTTGCAGGAGCTGTTGCTGGTGGGGTTTGGAGTAGAACAGAAGCTGACCTAGCCTGCGGAGCCCGAAGATGGCCCTTCCCGAAAACCTGGGATTGACCCAGCACCTGGCCCTGATCCAGTCGAAGTTCGAGCGAGGAGACTATCGGCAGGCGCTGGAACAGATAAAGCAGGCCCAAAGCCGCTACCCACAGTCGGGCAAGCTACGGCTCTGGCAGGCCCTGGCCCAAGAAGCCCTTGGCGAAACGCAGGAGGCCATCCGGTTGGCCCAAACCCTGCTGCGCAACCCGGATCCAGAAGTTGCCCAGCAGGCTCGCTATGTTTTGGGCATCTGGCAAGCTCCCCGTCTGCGGCGTCCGGCGGAGTGGTTGAGCGAAATTCCCGATCTCAGCCGGCTCGAGGAAGCTGACCCCCCGGCGTACCGCTTGGACTATGGGCAATCTCAGCGCAAGGGCTCTTCCCCCAAATCTGGCGATTCCCTTGATCCTCGCGAAGCCGCTCCCCCGTTGGATACAAAGCCGCTCACCTGGGCGTTAATCGGGATCCTCTCTGCCCTGCTGGCCGTGATGGCCTGGCTGCCCTAGATGGGGGTACATAAGACTCCCCCAAGCTTAGGTTGCGGCAGGTCGGCAAGCTGTGGAGAAAACAGCAGGGCACCTCATGGGGATCCCAGTTAAAAGCTGGCGGGAGGAACAACGACCCTCGCCGCCGCGGAGTTGAGGGGAGATACTGGAAATAGATCGATGCGGGAGCGGATCGGGGTCAAGGGTTCCGATAGGCTCCCCGGCGCGTCTCGGCGAAAAGCGGAGGTTAAGAGTGGCTACCCAAACATTGGTGATGGACGCAGTAGAACAGTTGGGCCTGCGGGTCACTCTGGGAGATATTGCCTCCAGCACGGGCCTATCTTTACACGAGGCCAAACAAGAGCTGCTGAATTTGGCCCAAAAGGCGGAGGGGCATCTGCAAGTTTCCCGGCAGGGGGAGATCGCCTACGTTTTCCCGCCTGATTTTCGCAGCATTCTCAAGCGCAAAGAGCAGCAGGATCGGCTTGCCGCCCTGCGTCGCAAGCTGTGGGGGGGCTTTCTCTATGGGCTGCGCATCTCCTTTGGCATCCTGCTGGTGGTGTCGATTGTTTTGATCGTTTTGGCCTTGATTGCTCTGCAGATGGCCAGTAGCCGCGAGGAGGACAATCGCAGCCGGTCGCGGGGGATAGGGTTTTACTACTTTCCCAACCTTTGGGTTGGCAACCCCTTCTGGGATCCCTATCCCTACTACTACAGGGACTATTCCGGTCGGGCGCGCCCCCGCCAGGAACAAGCAGAGATGAACTTTTTGGAGGCGGTGTACAGCTTCCTGTTTGGGGATGGGGATCCCAATGCCAACCTAGAGGAGGAGCGCTATGCCCTCATCGGCCAACTGATTCGCGCCAATGGAGGGGTGATCACAGCAGAGCAGGTGTTGCCCTATCTGGATGTGGAGCCGGGATCCCCGGCCCTGGAGTATGAAGACTACATGCTGCCGATTTTGCTCAAGTTCGACGGTCAGCCGGAGGTGAGCGACGACGGGGATATCGTCTACCGCTTCCCGGAGCTGCAGGTGGCCGCCTCAGAGCGCCAGCCCAAGGGGATCCCTGAAGTGTTGCAAGAGAAACCCTGGGTGTTTAGCCGGGCTACACCTGGTCAACTGACCCTGGCGGGGGGATTGGGGGTGCTCAATTTCTTTCTGGCCGCCATTCTCTACGGAGCGCGGGAAGAGGTGGCCGCCGCCGCCGGCAGCAACGCCTTTTTGGCGTTTATCTACCCGCTGATTGGATTCCTCTTCCTCTACGGCACGCTGTTTTTGGCCGTGCCTGCCGTTCGCTGGCTGGCCTTGCAAATTCGCAATCAAGGGGTGGAGCGGCGCAATCGCATCCGGCAGCTTTGGCGAGAGCAACTGAAGCGTCCCACAGAGGCGCTGCTGCGCAAACTCAACTTTGCCCGCCGCTTCCGCCGTCAGGAAGTTGTGTCCGAGTCCGACACCATTTACTCGACCGACCGAGATCTGATCGAGCAGCGGGACTACCGTCTGGACGAGCCGGCATTCCGCACGCTGCTGGAACTGGAATCAGAAGCTCAGGAGGATCGCCCCGAAACCAAACCAGTGCGCAAGCAGCGTCCCCTCTAGGACTTACAGCAACCACTCGGAGGCCCGCTCCCCCACCTTTTGCAAATCTAGAGGAATGGCCACCGCTTTGCCCATGCGAGGCCTCTGACGGGTGGCTTCGATTTCGCGGCGCACGGTTTCCCACACCCCCCAAGCCTGTAAATGGGCCATCACCTTCTCCAAGTGGGCCAGGTACTCGGCCTCGCTCAAGGGAAAAGAGGGCTGCTCCAGGTAGCGCCACATCACCAGCAACACCACCTTTTGCTGGATACGCCGCAACTGCACGTCGTAGGAGCAGCCCCACTTGTCTTGCAGCAAAGCTTGAAATTCGGATCCCGTCATCGCACTGGCTTGAGACTGGCTTCAATGTTGCCGGGTAGGCTGAAGGCCTTGGGTTCACCGTTGCATTTCTTAACGATATTGGCCAAAGGGGTCGGTTAGGATGGTGTCGCTTGTCAACGAACGTTAAAACTTCTCAGGTCTGCATTTGCCATTATGACGGAAGCGGTTAGCAACTTTGAAGCCCCCCCCATGAGCCGGCGGGTTTTTCTGAATGCCCTGCTCAGTGGCTCGGTGGGAGTGGTGGTGGTGGGCGCCCTCTACCCGGTGGTGAAGTATTTTATTCCGCCCTCGTCCGGGGGAGGGGGTGAGGGCCTCATCGCTCAGGACGCCCTCGGCAAGCCCATCAGCGTCAGTGAACTGTTGGCCACCCATGCCGCCACGGATCGGGTGCTGGCCCAAGGCTTAAAGGGGGATCCCACCTATATCGTGATCGACAACGGGGCGGTGGCCAATTACGGCCTCAATGCTGTTTGCACCCACCTCGGCTGTGTGGTGCCCTGGAATGTGGGAGAAAACTTGTTTAAGTGCCCTTGCCACGGATCCCAGTACGCGGCCAACGGCAAGGTGATCCGGGGGCCGGCTCCCCGCTCGCTGGAGCTGGTGAGCGCCACAGTGGATGGCGACAACGTTCGCTTCAGCCCCTGGCAAGGCCCCGATTTCCGCGAGGCCTAGCTGAAGGAGCAAGGGATCCCGACAGCTCTACGGCGGCAATTGGGTTCAACTGTTAACTGAGGTTAACTGAATTCCCGGTCGTGCCAGCGGGATGGAGTCCTTTTAAAACGGTGAGTCAGGATCCCGATGGCGAGGTGAGCCGCTTGTGGTTAGGTCAGCTTCTGCCGAGCGAGGTGGGGCGAATGATCGAGATCGCTCTTCCTCAATTGTGTTCCAAAACTGTGATTGCAATCCATTCTGAGCTGAACTTATGAAGCGAATTTGCTTAGCCGTGTGTGCGCTGCTGCTGTTTCTGGGGATGGGATCCCGTCCGGCGGCAGCCTACCCTTATTACGCCCAGATGGCCTACGACAACCCCCGCGAGGCCACCGGAAAAATTGTCTGCGCCAACTGCCACCTGAACGCCATGCCCGCCCGTGCCGAAGTGCCGCAGGCGGTTACCCCTGGCCAGGTGTTCACCATCAAGGTCGGGATCCCTTATGACCTGAGCAAACAGCAGGTGCTGGGGGATGGCAGCAAAGGCGGGCTGAATGTGGGTGCTGTGGTGGTGTTGCCGGAGGGCTTCCGTTTGGCTACCGAAGAGGAGATGACCGAGGAACAGCGGCAGGAAACCGCCGAGACCTACATCACCCCCTACAGCGACGAGAAGCCCAATATCCTTCTGGTGGGCCCTTTGCCCGGCGAGCAACACCAGGAAATCGTCTTCCCGGTGGTAGCGCCTGACCCGAAAGAGGATTCCTCGGTGGCCTTCATGAAATATCGGGTCTATGTCGGCGCCAACCGCGGTCGTGGCCAGATCAACCCCGACGGCAGCCTCAGCAACAACAACGTCTTCCGCGCTCCCGCCACCGGTCGCCTGGCCAGCATTGCCACCGTCGAGTCGGATCTCAGCGACCTGCCAGCTGAGCTGGCTGCCCTAGTGCCGCCCGAATACGAGTTGCCGGGCACGCGGGTGCTCAGTTTCGAGACCGAAAACGGGATCCAAAACTTGGTAGTGCCGCCGGGGCCGGAGTTGGTGGTTAACGTGGGCGACAGCGTCCAAGAGGGGGATCCGGTCACCAACAACCCCAACGTGGGCGGCTTTGGCCAAGCAGAGCGGGATCTGGTGTTGCAAAGCCCGGATCGGGTGAAATGGCTGGTGGCCTTCCTGGCAGCGGTGGCCATCACCCAGCTCCTGCTGGTGCTCAAGAAAAAGCAAGTGGAACTCATTCAGGCGGCAGAACTTTTGGGCTAGCCCAACCGTTCCAATACTTTTTCCACCACCCCGGAACCAGCCGGGGTGCTTTTTTCTAGGGGATCCGCAGCTCTCCCACAATCACCAACACCGCTTGGCCGGCAATCTCCACACGAGGGCCGAGATCGCGGCACCACAGCTCGCCTCCCCGCGTCGAGAGCTGGCGGGCTTTGAGCTCAGCCCGGCCCAGGCGCCTCGACCAATAGGGCATCAAAAGACACTGGGCAGATCCCGTCACCGGATCCTCCACGATCCCCAACTGGGGGGCGAAAACGCGGCAGACGAAATCCGGCCCATCCTTCAGATCCTCCCCAGAGGCGGTGACGATCAAGCCGGAAACGGGGAGCGCCTGAACCTGGGCCCAATCCGGCTGCACCTGCTGCACCTGCTGGGCCGAAGCCAGCACCGCCATACCCATGCCTCCGCGGCACAGATCTACAGGTGGGATCCCCAAAGCCGCTGCCACCTGCTCTTGCGCTTCCGGCCAGGGCTGGGGAGCCTGGGCGGGAAAATCCATCGCCAGCCGCTCCCCCTGCCGCCGCACCGACAACCGGCCACTGCGGGTGGAAAAGGCCACCTCCTGAGCTTCCGGGTGCACCTCGGTCAAGAGCACATAGGCACCGGCCAAGGTGGCATGGCCACAGAGATCCACTTCCGTCGTCGGAGTAAACCAGCGCAGCCCATAGTGGGGAACAGCGCCCAGGGATCCCTGGGGCAGCAAAAAAGCCGTCTCCGACAAATTGTTCTCCGCCGCAATCGCTTGCATCAAAGCTGCCGGCAGCTCCTGGGGCAGCAAACACACCGCCGCCGGGTTGCCCCCAAAAGGCACCGCCGTAAAGGCATCTACTTGAAAAAACGGGATCCGCACCTGCTTGCTCCACCCCCCTCAGGCCATGATCCCACAACAGGCCCAGAAGTAGAGAGATCCGTACCCAACCGTACCTGCCCAAAAGCGGGATCCCGCCCACAGGGGCTATTGTCAGGCCAGAAAGTTGGCTGATAAACTAGCACTCGTAAGTCGAGAGTGCTAAAACCTCGATTTGCACAAGCTTAAGGTCTCGACTCATAAGTTAAACCCTTCAGCTTCGTGCTTTCGGATCACGGAGGAAAATTGTCATGGCTGCAGTAGCTCTGAACGTCTCTACCCTGAAGCCGCTGGGCGACCGCGTGCTGGTCAAGATTGCCCAGCAGGACGAAAAAACGGCGGGTGGCATCTTTTTGCCCGATACCGCCAAAGAAAAACCCCAAGTGGGGGAAGTGGTCGCAGTTGGGCCTGGCAAGCGCAATGACGAGGGCAAATTGATCCCGATGGAACTGAAGGCCGGCGATAAAGTGCTCTACTCCAAGTACGCCGGCACAGAAGTGAAGCTGGGCAGCGATGAATATGTGCTGCTGGCCGAGCGGGACATTCTCGCCATTGTTCAGTAATTCATCAGTGCTTCGGTAGCAACTCAACTGCAATTCAGCAGTCGAGCCGTTGAGTCTTTGTTTCACCCTTACCGGCGTTTGTACGTCAGAGGTTAACTATGGCCAAATCGATCATTTTCAGCGAAGACGCTCGTCGCGCCCTTGAGCACGGCATGGATGTATTGGCAGAAGCAGTAGCCGTTACTCTTGGCCCCAAAGGGCGCAACGTTGTACTGGAGAAAAAATTTGGCGCGCCCCAAATCATCAACGATGGGGTAACCATCGCCAAAGAAATCGAGCTGGAAGACCACATTGAAAACACCGGCGTCTCCCTGATCCGTCAGGCGGCTTCCAAGACCAACGACACGGCTGGTGACGGCACCACCACCGCCACCGTCTTGGCCCATGCCATGGTTAAAGAAGGGCTGAAAAACGTAGCCGCCGGCGCCAACCCGATTGCCCTCAAGCGCGGCATTGACAAGGCGGTGAGGTTCCTGGTGGACAAAATTGCCGAACATGCCCGCCCAGTGGAAGACTCCAAAGCCATTGCCCAAGTAGCGTCCATTTCCGCCGGCAACGATGAGGAAGTGGGCCGCATGATTGCCGAGGCCATGGACAAAGTGGGCCGCGAAGGGGTGATCTCCCTGGAAGAAGGCAAGTCCATGACCACCGAGCTGGAAGTGACGGAGGGGATGCGCTTTGACAAAGGCTACATCTCTCCCTACTTCGTCACCGACACGGAGCGGATGGAGGCGGTTCTGGAAAACCCCTACATCCTGATTACCGATAAGAAAATCACCCTGGTGCAAGACCTGGTGCCGGTTCTGGAGCAAGTGGCCCGCGCCGGTCGTCCGCTGCTGATCATCGCCGAAGACATCGAGAAAGAAGCCCTGGCCACCCTGGTGGTAAACAAGCTGCGGGGCGTGCTGAGCGTGGTAGCGGTGAAAGCGCCTGGCTTTGGGGATCGCCGCAAGGCCATGCTGGAAGACATCGCCATCCTCACCGGCGGTGAAGTCATCAGCGAAGAACGCGGCCTGAAGCTGGAGAACGCCCGTCTTGACTCCTTCGGCTCGGCCCGTCGCGTCACGGTAACCAAAGACCACACCACCATCGTGGCGGAAGGCAACGAAGCGGCTGTCAAAGCCCGCTGCGAGCAAATCCGTCGCCAAATTGAAGAAACCGATTCCACCTACGACAAAGAAAAACTGCAGGAGCGCCTGGCCAAGCTCTCCGGCGGTGTGGCGGTGATCAAAGTGGGCGCGGCCACCGAAACCGAGATGAAGGATCGCAAGCTGCGCCTGGAGGACGCCATCAACGCCACCAAAGCGGCGGTGGAAGAAGGGATCGTCCCGGGCGGCGGCACTACCCTGGCGCACCTGATGCCGGTGGTCACCGAGTGGGCGCAGGCCAACCTGTCCGGCGATGAACTGGTGGGGGCCAACCTGGTTGCCCGTGCGCTGGGCGCTCCGCTGCGCCGCATTGCCGAGAATGCTGGTCAGAACGGCTCGATCGTGCTGGAGCGGGTGAAAGAGAAACCCTTCACGGTGGGTTACGATGCCCAGAACGACGCCTATGTGGACATGTTTGAAGCGGGTATCGTTGACCCGGCCAAAGTGACCCGTTCTGCTCTGCAAAACGCTGCCTCGATTGCCAGCATGGTGCTCACCACCGAAGCGATCGTGGTGGACAAGCCCGAGCCCAAAACCAACACGCCGGCCAGCAGCGGCAGCGGCATGGGTGACTACGACTACTAATCCTCTGGCGAGGGCAGGGTGAGGTTTCTCCACTCATCAGAAAACCTACTGCCTCGCCGGTTCGTAGTCCACTGCCCTGAATAGGATAGATCTTTCGGGATCCCCCTTAGCGGGATCCCTTCTTAGGTTTTGAGGTGGATGTTAGAGGACGGTTCCAAATTGGATAGAGGCCGTGCGAGGGCGCTACTGGCAGTCGAACAGCGAGGGAACCCTACTCCCCCCTCCCTGAGGGAGAGGGGCTGGGGGTGAGGGATCCTCCCTCAGGGAGAGGGGCTGGGGGTGAGGGAATCCTCGATCGAGCGTGTGGAAAAGGGGAAAGCGGTATGGCTCGGTTAATCTGTATTGGCCTAGACCTGGCCTGGTCAAACCGCAACCCCTCTGGGGTGGCGACGTTGCAGGTCGAAATGGGGGATGCCAAAGCCCAGAACCTGACGGGCCGCCTGCTGGACAGTCGCATCCTGCAGACCGACCCGGAAATTGTGGACTACATCCAAGCCCAAGCCGGAGGGGATCCCTGCCTGGTGGCGGTGGACGCCCCCTTGCGCGTCCCCAACCTCAGCGGCCAGCGGCGGGCCGAAGCCGAGTTGAACCGAGTATTTCGCGCCTACGCCGCCGGCGCCCACCCGGCCAACCGCCGGCTCTTAGAAAAAAACGGCCAAGTGCGAGGGGAAGCCCTGGTGCAAGCCCTCTCCCGCCATGGCTTTCGGGAGCAGGCCAGCATCGAGCGGGGATCCTTGGCCCGCCAGATCACCGAAGTCTTCCCCCACAGCGCCATGGTGAGCCTCTTCGGCCTCCGCCGCACCCTGAAATACAAGGCCCGCCCTCGACGCAGTTGGCCGGAACGGGAACAAGCTTGGCAACTTTACCGGCAGCACCTGCGCTCCCTGACCAACGCCGACCCTGCCCTGCGCGGCCACGAAACCCTGCTCCAGGTGGAGGTGGGATCCCTTAGGGGCCGCCAACTCAAAAACTACGAAGACCAAATCGATGCCCTGATGTGCGCCTACATCGCCCTCTACGGCTTTCGCTGGGGATCCGAGCGCTGCCACAGCTTCGGCAGCCTGCAAGAAGGACACATCTTCACGCCCCTGCCCATCTCAAAGGGCTGATAGGCCGCCGAACCCCTGAACAAGAGAGCAAAAGCCGACAGCTCAGGGCCGTTCCACCAAACGGGTTGAGCCGGATTGGGCAGCGACCCATCCCCCCGGAGCCCCATCTCGCTCGACGCGCAACCAGACGGGCACCTGTCCTTCGCCGGCTTGCACTTCTACCACCCGCAGCAGAGCTTGGCGGGGGGCTGTCCCGACAATGGCTCCCCTCAGGCTGGGCTGCTGGCGGATGTTGATGCCATCGTTGGAGATCACCCGCACCTGTTGGACTCCTTGCCACTCGGCCAGAGGGCCGGTGGGCTCAGGTTCAGGAGTGGGCTCTGCCTGATCAGGACGGCTGAGGGCAACCGGCGGCTGCTCAACTTGCACCTGGGGCTGCTCCAGCGGTGGCGCCGGCGGTGGCGTGAACAGGCCCCGCAGCATTTGCCAGATGATCAGCAGGGAGAGGATGCCGACACCAACCACCCCGGCCAAACGAATGCCGGCGGGAAGGGCAGGGCGCTCACTCCGGCCACGGCGGGATCCCAGGCGGCTGCGGCGGTAACGTTCCCCATCCTGCAAACCTGGGTTCTGAGCAGGGAGCCCCTCAAAGGACTCCGTCCCGCTGGCGGGATCCGCAAGGGCAGAGACACCCGGCCTAGGGGTGCCCCGGTAAGAGGGCAAATCCGAGAGGCGCGGGGGTTCGGGCATGGTTCCTCCCCCTTGCAAGGGGGAGGGTGGGCGAGGCCATTCTTGAGTCTGCTCAAGCAGTCGCGGGCCACCCACCATAGCCGGCAAATGAGGGGGGGGATAGGGGGCTCGCGGAGATAGCATCCCTGCCGGCGGGTCTTCGCGGCTGGGCATCTCGTCCAGGTAGGCTTGGACTTGGGGGTTGTCGAAGTAGGCTTGCAAAGTCGCTTGGGCAGTTTCCAGGCCACGAAACTCTGGGAACACCTCCTCTTGAAACCACCTTTCTGTGAAGCGGCACAGACCCGGCAGATGGTCGGGGGAGCCGGCGGAGTGTTCTTCGATAAACTGCAAGGCCTCTGCTTCTTGGGTGGAGCGCAGATGTTCGAGCGCCTCTTCGGTTTGTCCCAGCAAGAGACTGCAGATGGCCTGCTCCAGATGCACATCCTGTCGTTGCGCCAAGCGAACCAGGTAACCGCGGGCACGCCGCACCAGGGCCGGACGATTTTCCAGATACCCTGCTGCCAGCAATACCTGCACGGCCAAGTAGGCGGCCACCATCGAGGGACGCTCAGCCTCCCGCTCAAACAACTCCTGCTGTTCTTTGAGGGTGAGGTGGCGACGTACCCGCTGGATGAAGCGCAGGAAATCCTCGGTGCTGAGGCCAGAGCCATCTTGACCCATCCCCTCGATGCCGCCCCGTTCGTCCAGCATGGCTTTGAGGAGAGCCAGTCCCTGCTGTCGCTCCCCGTTCGCATCGGCAGCCTCTTGGCCAGTTCGGGAGAAAACATTGGCCTCGTGGCTGAGGAGTTGCAAAATGCGGTAAGGGCGCAGCTTGCCCAGATCAAGGCGGAACTCTGCTTGCATCTGCGGAAAGGCCTGGTACTCCTCCAGCTCGGCCAGGCCCGCCTGCAAAGAACGCGCCGCCTCTTCGTAGGATCCCTGCTGCCAGGCTTCCCGGCCCAGCTCCAAACGGGCGATGGCCCGCGCCAAAATGGCATCGGAACGGGCAGGGTGGCCCTGCCCCAACATCTGTTGAGCCAAATCCAAAGCCGCTTGGTAGTCTCCGGCTTCGCAATACAAACACAGCACGCCTGGCAAGAGGGTCTCTTCCACCGTCAGGGTGGGATCCGCCGGCATGAGGTGTTCGTCGTAGTTTCGTCGCGCCTCTGGGTTAAGCAACACCGAGGCTGCCTCTTGGATAAGCTGAGCGCGAGCTGCCACGGCCTGCGGCGAAAACCCCAGCAGCCAAGAGCGCTCGCCCGGTTTGGGATCGAGCCGCTCCCGGTAGGCCTGCTCGATCTGATGCTCGTCCGCCCGTGGCGACAGCATCAAAACTCGGTAGTAGTCGAGGGGCACTCGCACCGTCATGGCTGTTGTCGGCTCTCCTAATCGCGTTGGATCCCTGAACCCGCCTCGACTTAACTGTAGTCTTTTCCTCAGCAAAAGGGATCCCCTCTTGCTTAGAACCTACCAGTCCCAGCTCCCCGGCTCCCCCTTGAAGGGGCCTACGACCTTGGAGGTAATCCAGCCGCCGTAGAAATCTCCCGGCTGGGGCCGAACTCGCTCTCCATCCACCCGGCACTCCTGCACGCGGCCCGCATAAAAAGCAAGGTAGTCGCGGATGGGCCAAAACTCTGGGCTGGGATCCGAATAGCTCCAGGCGGCATCCACGGCCACTTGGGAGCCGACCTGGATCGTCCAGTAGCGGGCAGTTCCTTTGAACTCGCAGAAGGAGGTGCGGGCGCTGGGGCGGAGATACTCCAGCCGCACGTCGCTGGGGGGAATGTAGTAGGTGGGCGGGTGGCTGGTTTCCAGGATACGGTAGCAGCGGCAGCTGTGGGCGATGAGCTCGCCGTTGAAGAGCACTTCCACCCGCTCGGCGGTGGGCTCCAAGCGGGGCGGGCGCGGGTAGTCCCAGACGGATTCTTGTCCGGGCCGGGGCGGGATGGGCTGGGGGCGCATGGGCAGTCTCCAAAGCAGGATCTGACAGCACCTAAAGCAGACGGCTGGCCTCTACCAGTTTGGCGTACTGCACCAGCAGCAGAGACTGTTGCTCCGGCAACACCTGAATCACCCCCTGCTGCTGCAGACGGCCCAGCACCGCCGCCGCTGCCTCTCGGCTGACCTGGCTGATATCGGCCAAATCCTGGAGGGGAGGGTAAACAATGCGCATTCCCTGGGCGGTCTTCTCGCCAAAGGCCTCTGCCAGTTGCACCAGCGCATGTACCACCCGCAGCGGGGGGCTTTGTCGATCCAGATCGGCCTGCAAATTGGCCAGGCGCAAGCGGCGGGAGAGGCTGCGGGCTAGCTGGTAACACAGGTGCGGCTCCTGCAGCATCAGCGCCTTGAAGGTGGCCGCCGGGATCCCGACAGCCCGCACCGGGGTCAGGGCCAGCACATCCCGCGAGCGGGGGGCCTCGTCCAGTACCGCCATTTCCCCCACCCAAGCGCCCGGCCCGAGCAAAGCCAAGGTTTGGGCGCTGCTTTGTATCCCTTCTGTTGTGCCGATCCGCACAGGCCGCCGCACCTTGGCCCAGCCAGAGAGGATCAGATAAACCACACTGCCCCAGGCATCCTGCATCAAGAGCGCTTGTCCTGCCGCAATATCCCGCAGCTTCACCTGGGATCCCAGCCATTGCAAGGACGCTGCCGAAAGTTCCGCCAGCGTCGGCACCACCTTGAGCTCGGAGAGGAGGGCAGCAGAGACATCAGGAGTCATGCCGGAGGGAGGTTGACCGTACCGCAAGCCCACTGTAGCCCAGCCGCCGGCTCAAGGGCTATCCTGCAGAGGGTTCTCGCACCGCCCTGCCCCCTTGAGCCAAGATCGGGAGAGGGAACCTAACTTCCCCCGTTGCGTCAGGAAACAGAGGTTCTGCTTGGGAGGGGATCCCTCCGTCGTTCAATAACCTATGGATGCCTATGGATGCTGCCCTCAGCGACATCACTGGCCAGCGCTGGTCGGTCTCGGTGAAGAACGTGCCTGCGCGGCCCGAAAAGCTCGCTGATGGGGATCTGGTGCTGCTCTGTCAGCAGGGATCCCAGCCCCACCGCGAGGCCTTTGCTGAGCTGATGCGTCGTCACCAGGCCCATGTGGACAAGGTGCTCTACCACCTCGCCCCGGACTGGCCCGACCGGCACGACCTGGCCCAGGAAGTCTGGATCCGGGCCTACCGCCACCTAAAGCGGCTGCAGGAGCCGGCGAAATTTCGCAGTTGGTTGGGGCGGATTGCCACCAACCTGTTCTATGACGAGCTGCGCAGGCGCAAGCGGCAGCAGCAGCCTCTTTCTTTGGATGCGCCGATTGCAATGCGAGACAGTGAGATGGAATGGGAGCTGCCCAGCGAGAGCCCCAGCCCCCATGAGCACCTCACCACCTGCGAGTTTTACGAGCAGTTGCACCAGGCCGTCCGCGACCTGCCTCAGGTTTTTCGCCAGACAATCCTGCTGCGGGAAATTCAGGGGATGGCCTACGAGGAAATTGCCGAGATCACAGGCGTGTCTTTGGGCACCGTTAAGTCTCGCATTGCCCGCGCCCGCGCCCGCTTACAATCCACCCTAAAACCCTACCTCAACGGTGAATGACCATGGTTCGCCGCAACCGCAACCCCGATCCCAGGGATTCCCAGCAGGAGATGCCGCTGGTGGAGGAGCGCTTTGAACAGTTGAGCGCCTACCTGGATGGGGAGTTGTCCTCTCAAGAAGCGCGGCAGGTGGAAGACTGGCTGGCCAGGGATCCCCAAGCGCGGCAACTGTACAGCCAACTGGCAGCCTTGCAGGCCGGTTTGGCCAATCTCAAGGCCCCAACTTTGGATCCCATCCAGACAGAGCTGCTGATCAGCCACGTGTTCGAGGAGCTGGACCAAAGGCCGGCGCTCGATCTGGGCTGGCGGTGGCGCAGGGGCACCCCTTGGGGACGGGTGGCAGCCGCTGTGGTGGCCTTGGCGGGAGCCGGCTGGGCGGGATGGCGTTGGTCGCATCCTCAGCCCTTGGTATCGCTAGAAAATCCGCCGGTGCGGGTGGCCATCGTGCCTGCCTCTGCTCGCGTTGCCCAGCACTACCTATTCGAGCCGGGGCAAAAACAAGATGCCTACTCGATTTTGTTTGAGACAACGCCGAACCTCGAAGCCGAGGGGGACTGGGAATGATGCTGAGCAGGCTTGAGAAAGATTGAGGAGTGGAGGGTGGAAAAAGCCGTTCGCAGAGCTTGCGGTCTGGCGGTTTGCCTTTGGCTATGCAGTCTGGGATCCCTGCCAGCCCAGGCTGACCCCAGTGGCAGCCATTTTGCAGCGCCGCAGGACTCACGTCCCTATCCCAATGCCCTGGAGCCCACCAACCTGCCCTCACCGGGATCCCGTCTCACTCCCACCCCCGCCCAAAACCAACCGACCTCTCCCGGGATAGAGCTATCGCCTTTTCCCGATTTCCCCCTCCTTAAGGAGTTGGATCCACCCTCACCAACCTTGGCCGACTTGGGCATCCATTGGGATCACCTGGCCCTGCTGCCGGATCCCGAGCTGGCAGAAGCAATGGATAGGGAGTTCAACCGCCGCCTGGCCCGCCTGAACCGGCAGATTGCCAACCAACAAGAGCGCCTCTACCGCCTGTTGCAAGACTGGGACTCTGACGAGGCCGATATCCGTCAAATTCAGGCCCAACTGAGCCAGTTGCGCACAGAACGGGATCGCCTGGCGCTGGAGCACCTGTTGCTGCTGCGGCAGTTGCAGGAGAACTTTGCCCTGCCTCTACCGGGCCGCTCTGCCGCCAGCTCTCCCTGAGGTGGGAGCAGGTTATGATCGGCAGAGGGCAACCACTGACGGAGCTGAGCAATGGCCCAAGTGCCCAGCAACCCGGAGATCGAGCAATTGGCCGCTGCCATTGGCGAGGAAGTTTACATCGATGTGGCCCGGTGGCACCTCTACCTGCGGGATGCCCACCTGCATACCGTTTTGGCAGAGCGACTGGCTCCCCAGGTGATGGCAGGCAAGGTGGATGAGAATGCCGTTACAGAGATCCTGCAAGGGATCCCGGTGAAAGTGGGGGGCGGGCGCAAAGAGCTGCCCCTGGCGGATCTGCTGCCCATGCAAAGCCTGCTGAACTTACTGGATGTGCTGGAGGAGTTCAGCCGCAAATGGGCTCAGTAGAGGGGGAGAAAGCATTGCAGCATCAGCTCAATCGGTTCAAGCAGTCTAGGCGATCGCTGCCTCCAGCCGGCACCTGGCTCAGGGCCGCTGGTTTTGTCCTGCTGCTGGGGCTGTTGTCGGCCTGTCAGGGAACCGAGTGGGGAGAACGGCTGCAACGAGCGGTGCGACCGGTGAGCCTGCCTACCTTCCCCTCTGGAGACCAACCGGAGACGCCCACGCCTCTGCCGGGATCCCGCTCCTCCTCTACCTCTGTCCCCTCTGCTCCTGCGACTCCCCCTGCTTCCTTCACGCCTCCGCCCAGCCAGGTCAGCAGCCGCTTTGCGGATCTGGAGCCCGGATCCCTGGTGGCCCGTGCTGTCTCTGATTTGGATCGGCTGGGGGTCTTTGCCGATGTTGTTGGCAGTGAGTTTCAGCCGCAGCGCAGCGTTCGTCGCGGCGAATTTGCCCGCTGGTTGGTGCTGGCCAACAACGCCATTCACGCCGACCAGCCCAGCCGCCAAATCCGTTTGGGATCCGCCAGCGAGCGCCCCCTCTTTTTGGATGTGCCGGAGGAGGATCCCAACTTTCGCTACATCCAGGCCCTGGGAGCTGCCGGCATCGTTAGCGGAGACGCCAACCGCGAGTTTCGCCCCAACAGCCTGCTGTCGCGGGCAGAGCTGATCCGCATGAAGGCACCTCTGGATTTGCCTCCCGGCCAAATCAAGGGATCCCGATTAGAGCTGGAGGAGCGTTGGGGCTTTACCGATGCGGCGCAGATCCCTGAGGAGGCGGTTGCCCCCCTGGTGGCGGATCGCGGCCTGGAGAATGCTTCCACCGTGTTGCGCACCTTCGGCCCCATCCGCACCTTTAACCCCTTTGAGCCGGTCAGCCGCGGGGAAGCGGCAATTGCCCTGTCGGCCTTTGGAGAGCGGACGACTCAAGAAGCTGCCTTGCCAACCGCAACTCCCGCAGCCAAGCCCCTCGATCTTGAGCCTTCTCCCCCTGCTGCCGAACCAGACCCGACCCCTTCCCCCGCTCCCACCCCTGAGGGCGAACCCTCTCCCGGCGCTGCTAGCAACCCTGAGCCATCCCCACCACTCAGGATCCCAGCAGTTGCTCCAGGGGCAGGGGAAATCGTTACGCCGCGCCAGCCTCAACCCTGAATTAGAGGGATCCCAAGCTGCGGGAGCAGAGAGGTCTAAAGCGCTGGCGCTCATTGCAAAGATCCAACCGCTCAAGGGGGAGCCAGGATCCCCGCGACTCTTGTTGTAGAAGGCGGGAAAGGATCTGTTGCCGCTCTCTACGTCGTTATTGCTACGCAACGCTGTCGCGAACGCGCTACTATCCCCAACTCCCCTCTCCCCTTGGGAGATGGGGTGGTCGCGTTAGCGGCGCGGAGCGCTTGGGAAGTGTCTCGCTCTAGTTTGCAATTAAATAAAATGGGAGAAGCCAGGAAAATCGACAGGGATCCCGTCTGTGTCTGCAACCATTCCCGAAATTCGCTCTGAAGAGCTGCTGCGCTACACCGTGATTGGGTCGCGGCGGCCCAGCGTCTACTTTTGGGCGGTGGCGCTGACAGGGGGTGGGCTGGGCTTTACCCTGGCCGGTCTTTCCAGCTATTTCCACCGCAACTTGCTTCCCTTTTCCGATCCCGCCAGCCTGGTGTTCATTCCCCAGGGCATTGCCATGCTCTTTTACGGTGTGCTCGGATCCCTGGCGGGGCTGTATCAATGGCTGAGCCTGTACTGGAACCTGGGAGGCGGCTACAACGAGTTCGACCGCCGCACCCAGAAGATAACCCTGGTGCGGCAGGGCTTTCCGGGCAAAAACCGCGAGGTGCGGCTGGAATACGACTTTGCCGAGGTGCAAAGCCTGCGGGTCGAGCTGCGAGAAGGCCTCAACCCCCGCCGAGTTATCTACTTGCGGGTGAAAGGACGCGGCGACATCCCCCTCACCGGCGTTGGCCAGCCCCCTCCCCTGGCCGAGATCGAAAACCAAGCAGCCGAGATCGCCCGCTTTCTCAATGTCAGCCTAGAGGGTATTTGAAATTCTCTTGGATTGTGGACGGCTGCTGGTCAGGGATCCCAGGAATTGAGATAGCCCAGAAACCGGCTCAACAACATCGGGTCAATTGTCCAAGTAAACTCCCCTCTCCCGAAGGGAGAGGGGTTGGGGGTGAGGGATCCCTGCCTTACAGAGTGCTCAAGAAAGGTCTAGGACTCGTCCCGCAACTGTCAGAGAAGGGCTGGTCACCTCTGGAGCAAAAGCCTGGGCTGTCGGGAACCCCAAAAACGGGCTTTGCTCCACCGCCTGGGTGGAGAGAGTAAAGAGCGGATTGGAGAGGATCCCGGCAAAGATCGTGGCCACCAGCGTCAGCACCATGCCCACCCGCAAAGCCGGCATGCCTTCGGCCTGCCAGTTCGTCTCAGGGTAGTTTTGCACCGAAAGCGACATCTCCTGCGGCTCTTTTACCACCATGGTTTTCACCACCCGCACGTAGTAGTAGATGGAGATGACACTGGTCACCAAGCCCACCAGCACCAGCGTGTAAGCCCCTGCCTGCCAGCCGGCCCAGAAAAGATAGAGCTTGCCGAAAAAGCCCGCCAGCGGCGGCAACCCGCCCAGAGAGAGTAGACAAATGCTCAGGCAAAGGGTGAGGAAGGGATCCTTCTGATAGAGGCCGCTGTACTCGTTGATTTCGTCGGTGCCAGTCTTGAGGCTGAACAGGGTGACGCAGAGAAAGGCTCCCAGGTTCATGGCCAAATAGACCATCAGGTAAAAAATCAAGCTGGCATAGCCCGCTTCGGTGCCCGCCACCAACCCAATCAAGACAAAACCCGCCTGCCCAATGGAAGAATAGGCCAGCAGGCGCTTGAGGCGGGTTTGGGCGATGGCCACCACGTTCCCCAGCACCATGGTCAAAATGGCCAGCACCGAGAGCACCGCCCGCCACTCTTCCGTCATGGCCGGGAAGACGGTAGCCAAAAAGCGAATGGCCAGGGCAAAACCTGCCGCTTTGGATCCCACCGACAAAAAGGCCACCACCGGCGTCGGGGATCCCTCATAAACATCAGGAGTCCACTGGTGAAAAGGCACCGCCGCCAACTTAAAGCCAATGCCGCCCAGGCAGAACACCAAGGCAAGGATCCCCACCAGGCCGGCATTGGCCAGGTAGGGCGCGATGGCCGCCAATTGGGTCTGCCCCCCCGACAGGCCGTAGAGCAGCGACATGCCGTAGAGGAAGATGGCCGTGCTGCTGGCCCCCGTCAAAAGGTACTTCAGGGCTGCCTCGGAAGAACGCGGATCCCGCTTGGTGTAGCCAGCCATCAGGTAGCTGGCGATGCCCAGCGTTTCCAAGGAGACGAACACCATGATTAAATCCGTCGCCCCGGCGAGGAACATGCCCCCCAAGGTGGCCGTGAGCAGCAGCACATAAAACTCGCCAGTGGGTGTCCCCGCCTGGGCGATGTAGCGCTCCGCCATCATCACCGTCAGGGCCGCCGTCCCCACCACCAGGCCGCGGAAGAGAATGCTCACGGGATCCGCCGCAAAGCTGCCCAAGAAGCTCTCCAATTGGGGCTGCTGCCATTGCAACACCAAGGTCACCAAGGCTCCGATCAAGCCGAAGATGGAGAGGATCGGAAGATTTTTGCGCGCCGCCGACCCACCCACCAGATCCACCACCAAGACGATCAACAGCGTGAGGGTAACTACCACTTCCGGCCAGATAGCATCAGCATGCAGGTTTCCGGTTGGGGCGAAGACATCCATAGGAGAAGACTATGAAGAGAGGTTAACGGGATCCAAAGCCAGCATACCGCGATTTCTGGGCTCTCTTCTCTCTTCAGGCATGGCTTCTCCCAATTATCTCAATCAAGACTCTCAATGCTCAGGCCACTCTTGATCACAGCCCCGCTAGAGCTTGGCGCTAGAGGTGAGCACCAGTTTTAGGCGGGCGTGGATGAGATCCAAGTCCGCCAGCCCCAGGTCGATCTCGCCGTCGATGACAATGCCGGTGTGGATCAGCCGATCCAACAACTCCAGCAGGGATCCCTCGCCGTGGGGTTGGCCGGGGTAGTAGTCCCCCTGGCGGGGCAAGAGAGAGCCCAGATCTCCCAAGTCCAGGTTGAGATCCGCTGGGTCGATCTCCAGCAGGGCGCAGAGTTGCCGAATTTGCTGGCGCAGGGCTTGCAGGCTGCTGCCGGCCCGCTCAATTTGCTCTGCAGAGAGGCGATTGGCTTCCATCTGGCGTACCACCTGAGCTTCCATCAACTGCCGCAGCAGCTCCACCAAGGTCAGCACCAGCGAGGCCAAACCGGCTTCCGGGCGTTTCCGGCCAGGGGTGAAGTCTTCCGGGCTGGCCGGGCTGACAGCAAGGCGAGGGGAAGGAACAGGCAGGGCCAACCACTGCTCAAAGGGCTGGCAAAACTGTTCTAGGCTGAGCAAATGGAGACGGGGATCCCGAACGGACTCTTCCCGCTCCTCCGGCAGGTTGTAGCCCCAGTCGGCTAAAAACAAGAGCACCTGCTCCAGTTCCGGTACGC
This sequence comes from Synechococcus sp. H55.10, assembly GCF_047502715.1. NCBI lineage: Bacteria > Bacillati > Cyanobacteriota > Cyanophyceae > Synechococcales > Synechococcaceae > Synechococcus > Synechococcus sp. H55.10. Next base: position 56,112 of record NZ_JANSJJ010000183.1, on the reverse strand, counting down.
TCTGCACCTGGCGCAGCGTCTGCAGGCGATCCTCGACAAACCAGAGTTCCTCAGGCGCTACCTGGGTCGCTGCTAGCAGCCGCTGTAAGGTGGTGGCCTTGGGGGCCTGCACCTCCTTGCCCAGAATACGGTGGCGCGGCAGTTGGATCCCTTCGCGGAGCAAAAGCTGCTGGATAAACCGCCCCTCTTTGGTGCTGAGAATGGCCAGGCGCGGCTCTCCGGCAGCCTGGATCTGGCGCATCCAGGCCGTCACCCCTGGATAAAAGCGGTGCAGCCCCAGCCAGCCCTGGAGATCTTCTTCGATCCAGCGATCCCGCACCTTATCCAGGGCTTGGGCCAAAGCCCGCTCGGAAACCCCCGCCTGCTGCAACAACCGCTGACGCCAGCCGGGCCAGTCTTGGCGCAAAGCGTCCTCTGGGATCCCTTGCTGCAGCCCCCACAGCAGCAGAGGCATCTCCCAGCCGGTCTCGATTAGGGGTCGCAGGCGGTCGAAGGCAGGGCGCAATGGCTCCAACTGGGCAGGGGCCAAACCCCACACCTGACTACAAACTCGACAGGAAGAAGCAAAGTACTCCGCCCGTCCGTCGCAGAGCACGCCGTCAAAATCCAGAACTAGAATGCGGGGGGACACTCGCCGGGGCCTAGCGAACTCCATAACTGAGTCCCCCATAGAGCAAGTTGCAAAAATGGGGCCAGAGGCCAAGTTAATTTAACCAAACTGTTTCGCCGGATTGGCCCAACCTAGTCTGATTCCGAGATACGAACAGACTTGATCACAACCGGGTTCAAGGGGCGATCCTGAGGGCCTGTGGGCGCCGTGGCAATTTTATCCAACACGTCCTCCCCCTCGATCAGTTGGCCAAAGATCGTGTAGTTGGGCGGCAGCGGGTAGTCGGCATGCATGATGAAGAACTGGCTGCCATTGGTGTTGGGGCCGGCGTTGGCCATGGCCAAGGTTCCTCGCGCGTAGGAGCGCTGCACCGGCTCATCGGGAAAGCGGTAGCCTGGCCCGCCTCGCCCCGTGCCAGTGGGATCCCCGCCCTGAATCATGAAGCCCCGAATGACCCGGTGAAAGATGACGCCGTCGTAGAAGTGATCATTGGCCAAGAAGACAAAATTATTCACTGTCAGGGGAGCTTCCTGTGGGAACAGCTCCAAAACCATCGTGCCGGCGGTGGTCTCCAGCGTGGCTGTATAGGACTTGGCCGGGTCGATCACCATTGGCGGGGGACTGTTGTAGGTTTTCACGGTTTTGCCCAACTGTTGTGCCAGGAGCAAATCGTAAGAAGAATGCGGGCGGGCCAGAGCGGGAAGAAAGCCAGATCCCACCCAAAGCAGCACCGCCAGCACAGCTAGCTTCAACAGGTGGGCAACCCCTGAGGGCACGCGCATCTCTCTTGCCAGAAAGCTCCGCCCCTATCCTATCAGGATTTGTCCAGGCCCGCCCTTCGCTCGACAGGGATCAAGGCTTGGCTCGTCGCACCAGCCAGTAGCTGACGGAGAGAGCTAGCGTCGCTGCTGCCAGCCCAATGAGATCCAGGCCCCCCAGCTTCTCAAAATCGAAAATAATGATCTTGCGCGCCACCGCGATCAAAGAAGTCACAATCACCAGCTCTACCTGCACCACCTGCTTTTGCAAGTAGGCGGTAATGTTCTCCAGAATCTCCAGCGCGATCAGGATATTCAAAAAAAGGCCGAAGATCTCGATCAAAGTGGTGGAGAAAAAGCCAGTCGGCTCCTGCAGCAGATCGGCCACCAGGAAGCGGGCCAAATCCACCACGGCCACCCCAATCAGCCCGATCATCAAGATGGAAAGCAGCTTCGAGATCAGACTTTCTAGGCGGGTAATGGCCCGCAGAAAGGGATCCTCCTCTTCCGTTTCGTGAGGATTGTGCAAGAGCCACTTGAGAAACCGCATGCCACCTCCCTTTGACGACCCCATTATCTGCCCCAGACGTCTAGGAGGATCGGGATCCCTTGGAGCGATGGTTGCGACACCGCTCAGAACAGTATTTCACCTCCGGCCAACAGTCGGCCCACTTCTTGCGCCAGGTGAAGGGCCTGCCGCAGGTGAGACAGATTTTGCTCGGCAAATCCGACTTCTTCCGGTGGCGGGGCATGGCGCGCTGGAAACAACAACCCTTGGATAACTTAACCAGATAACTGCCCTGTGTTCTGCAACTGCAAGGCTTGCGGCCGGGAACGGTTGTGCAGGGCAGCTTGGATCAATCCCAAAAAGAGGGGATGGGGGCGGTTGGGGCGGGAGCGAAACTCGGGATGGAACTGGGTGGCAATGAAGAAAGGGTGGCTGGGCAGCTCGATGATTTCCACCAGGCGGTTATCGGGCGAGACGCCGCTGATGACGTAGCCGGAATCCAGCAATAGGCTGCGGTAGGCGTTGTTGAACTCGTAGCGATGGCGGTGCCGCTCGTAGACAATCGTTTCCCCGTAGAGCTTGGCCGCCAGGGTGTTGGGCAAGATGCGGCAGGGGTAGAGGCCCAGGCGCAGGGTTCCCCCCAAGTGCTCCACATCTTTCTGCTCTGGCAACAGGCTAATGACGGGGTGGGGGGTGTCGGGATCAAACTCGTAGCTGTTGGCCCGCTCTAGACCGGCAATGTGGCATCCCCAGTCGATCACCGCACACTGCATGCCTAGACACAGGCCTAGGAAGGGGATGCCCCGCTCGCGCACATGGCGGATGGTGGCCACCTTGCCCTCGATGCCCCGGCTGCCAAACCCCCCCGGCACCACCACGCCGTCCACACCGGCCAGCAGGGCTTCTGGCCCCCGCTCCTCAACTTCTTCAGAAGAGATCCAGCGCAAGGTAACGCCGGCATTGAGGGCCAGGCCCGCATGGCGCAGGGCTTCCGCCACTGAGAGGTAGGCATCGGTGAGGCGCACGTATTTGCCGACAATGGCAATTTCTACCCGCTCTTGAGGGTGGTGCAGCCGCTGCACCAAGAGCTCCCACTCGCGCAGGTCGGGCTGCTGCGGATCCAGGTTGAGGATCTGCAAAACTCGCTGCGCCAACCCTTCCTGCTCCAGCACCAAAGGCACATCGTAGATGCTGGGGGCATCCTGGGCCTGGATGACACATTCCACCGGCACGTCGCAAAACTCGGAGATCTTCTCCTTGAGGCCGCGGGGCAGGGGCTGCTCGCAGCGGCACACCAACACGTCCGGCTGAATCCCGATCGAGCGCAGCTCCTTGACCGAGTGCTGGGTGGGCTTGGTTTTCATCTCCCCCGCCGCCCTGATGAGAGGCACCAGGGTCACGTGCACGTAGGCCACATTGGCACGGCCCACATCTTTGCGAAATTGGCGGATGGCCTCCAAAAAGGGCAGCGACTCGATGTCCCCCACCGTGCCCCCCACCTCCACCAGCACCACGTCGGGGTTGGTCTCGCGCGCCACCCGCCGGATGCGCTCTTTGATCTCCTGCGTAACATGCGGGATCACCTGCACTGTGCTGCCCTGGTAGTCGCCCCGCCGCTCTTTGTGGATCACCGCCTGGTAAATGGCGCCGGTGGTGACGTTGTTGAGCTTGGACATGTTGGTGTCGGTGAAGCGCTCGTAGTGGCCCAAGTCCAGATCCGTCTCGGCGCCGTCGTCGGTGACGAACACTTCCCCATGCTGGTAGGGGCTCATGGTGCCGGGATCCACGTTGATGTAGGGATCCAGCTTTAAAATCGACACAGTGTAGTTGCGGGACTTGAGCAGACGCCCCAGGCTGGCCGCCACAATCCCCTTGCCAATGCTGGAGACGACTCCGCCGGTGACGAAGACAAACTTGGTCATACCCCGGATCCCTTGCCCTCTTCTGAATTATGCCAGGGATGGCGGGGATCCCATTAGCGCAGAGAACGGATGGGGCCGTTGTAGAGGATGGTGGTCTGGAAGGTGCGCCGATCCACCCGCACCTGGGTTTCGATGCTGGGCTGAGTAAAGCCAGGCTCGCCGCCGCGGAAGGTGAAGATCCAGGCATCTGCAAACTCTTCAAACGGCGCGTCGATGGCCGCCCCGTGCATAGAAGCTTCGGCGCGGTAGCGCTGCAAGCCCCCGTTGGCAATTTCAGCCGCTTGGCGGGCCAGGTTTTTGGCCCGGTTGAGATCGCGGAAGTAGCGGCTCACCTCTTCAAAACTGCCCCTGGGCAGCGGTCTCCGGGATCCAGGGGGGGCCGGTCGGGGTTGGGGATCCGGCACGATCGGCAGGGTGGGAATATCCTGGCTGGGGGGCAGCGGCTCCACCGGGATAGGAGTTCGGGAAGTTTCTGGGAAAAGAGGGGTGATCCCCTGTGCCTGGGCAGACAATAGGGATCCAGCCAAGCAGAGAGGGAAAATGAACTTCATGGGCAATTCCTGGCAAAGTTTTTGATCTAGCTGGAATTACTCTACTGAGTCTCTCTCCTCAAAAGCAGAGGGAAAAGCCTGCCCTCTGCTGCCAAGGACGGTCAAGGGCGGGGGCTGTCTGCGCACCCTCTCCCGGAGGTTGCTAGCATCCTTGAACAGGCTCCTTTGAAGAAGGGCTGCCCGCAAGAGCTGCTATGGAGTTCCTCGCAGTTGCGGCAAGCTGGGAGGGTGTCAACCACGTGAGGATGAAGATGGCCACCACAGATGCAATGACCCACGCGACAGACAGACCAAGGGATCCGGCTGAGCTCCCTCAGGAGGGATCCCTGCTGCTCCACGTGGGCGGCATGAGCTGTGCCGGCTGCGTTCGTACTGTCGAGCAAGTCTTGCTCAATCAGCCGGGGGTGGTCAAAGCCAGCGTTAATTTGGTTACCGAGTCGGCCCTTGTGGAATTTGCCCCTGGCAGCCGGCCTGACCCCGAGCATCTGGCCCGCATCTTGACAGAGGCGGGGTTTCCCAGCTCCTGCGCTGCCGATTCTCCCCAAGGTCGAGCTCCTTCCCCAGATGGATGGGATCATGCCCTGGACGCGCCCGCTGATCCCATCGCGCGGCAGCGGCGGCAAACCCAAGCCCAGATTCGCCAGGCCCTCACCGCCGCTTTTTTACTGCTCATCTCTGCTGCCGGCCACCTGGATCTGTTCGCCCGCCTGGGCTTGCCCGTCCTCAACGACGTCTGGCTGCACTGGGGGTTGGCGACGTTGACCTTCGTCGGCCCGGCCCGCAACCTTGTCCTGGACGGCTGGCGGGCGGCGCGGCGGCTGGCCCCCAACATGAACACCCTAGTCACCCTGGGATCCGGATCCGCCTACCTGGCCAGTTTGGTGGGGTTGTTGGCCCCGCAGGTGGGCTGGGAGTGCTTTTTCGACGAGCCGGTGATGCTGCTCAGCTTCATCCTGCTGGGGCGGGCCCTGGAGCAGCAGAGCCGTCTGCGGGCCGCCGGCAGCTTGCAGGCCTTGCTGAGCCTGCGCCCCAACTTGGCTCGCCGAGTGCCACCCCAAGAGACTGCGGGATCCCTGACCTCAGAGGGAGAGTGGTGCCCCCTCGAACAAGTGCAGGTGGGGGACTGGCTGCAGGTGCGGGCTGGCGAACAGATCCCGGTGGATGGAGAAGTGATTGCCGGCCAGGCCACGGTGGACGAGGGCATGCTCACCGGGGAATCCCTACCTGTATTCAAACAGCCAGGGGATCCGGTCGTGGCCGGGACGGTCAACCAATCGGGATTGCTGCTGTGTCGGGCTACGCGCACCGGCAAAGACACCACCCTGGCCCAGATCATCCGCCTGGTGGAAGAAGCCCAAGCCCGCAAGGCCCCCATCCAGAGCCTGGCCGACCGGGTGGCCGGTTACTTCACCTACGGCGTGGTGGCACTGGCTCTTCTCACCTTTGCCTTCTGGTACTGGATCGGGATCCCGCTCTGGGGAAGCGAGATCCTGATGGGGGTTGGTCTCCACTCCTCTCTGCACCTAGGGGATCACCCCCCCCATCCCACCCCTCTGCTCCATAGCCTTAAGCTGGCCATCTCAGTGCTGGTGGTGGCCTGCCCCTGCGCGCTGGGATTGGCTACACCAGTAGCCATTTTGGTGGGCACCGGACTGGGCGCGGAGCGGGGACTGCTCATCCGCGGCGGCGATGTCCTGGAGAAAACCCACCGCCTGCAAACAGTTGTCTTCGACAAAACCGGCACCCTCACCCAGGGGGATCCGCACCTAACGGATTGCCTTGCCCTCGACCCTGCCCTGGATCCGGCTCGGCTGCTGCAACTGGCGGCCACAGTAGAAAGCGGCACCCGCCATCCTCTGGCGCAAGCCATTTTGGGGGCCGCCCGCGAGCGGGGACTGCCCTTGCTTTCTGCCGACGAGTTTCACACCCAGCCGGGAGTGGGGGCCTCGGCGCGGGTGGAAGGGCAAGAGGTCCTCTTGGCCTCCCTAGAGAGGTTTGCCGCCCTGGGGATCCCGCTTTCTCCTGAAGCGCAGGCCCAAGCCAAGGCGCTGCTGGAAGCCGGCAAAACGGTGGTGGGCGTGGCCCTGAACAGATCCCTGGTGGGGCTGTTGGCGGTGCAGGATCCCTTGCGGCCCGATGCCCAGGCAACCCTGCAACAGCTCCAGAAAATGGGCCTGCAGGTGGTCTTACTGACTGGGGATCGGGCCGAGGTGGCCCAGCAGGTGGCCCAAGCTCTACAGGTGCCAGGGATCCGCGTCATTGCCGAGGTGCAGCCGGCAGATAAAGCCCAGGTTATCCGAGATCTGCAGGCCCAGGGCCAGAGAGTTGCCATGGTGGGCGATGGCATCAACGACGCTCCCGCCTTGGCCCAAGCCGATGTGGGCATGGCCCTGCACTCTGCCACCGCTGCCGCCCTAGAGACTGCCGATATCATCCTCATGCGCAACCGCCTCTGGGACGTCGTGGAAGCCATCCGCCTTAGCCGCGCCACCTTCCGCAAAATCCAGCAAAACCTCCTCTGGGCCTTCGCCTACAACCTGGTCGGGATCCCGGTGGCCGCCGGCGCGCTCCTGCCCGGATTCGGCCTCGGCCTCAGCCCCGCTCTAGCAGGCGGCCTCATGGCCTTCAGCTCCCTCAGTGTAGTCCTCAATTCGCTCCTTCTCAAGCGAACTTTTGTATTCAGTGGATCCTCTGATGGTCAGAGTTAAAAAGTGTTAAAAACTACAAATATCTCAACTGCTACCTGTTGCTGTTTCCGAAGTTTTGCTGGATTTCTGCCACAACTTCCGCTCCATTGAGGCCTAGAAAGTGGGAATTCTGGTTAAGTTTGATTGAAAAGATTAACTGGCTGTAACTTTTGAGCATCTAAGTGTAGAATTGGGCTCAAACTTGCCCGCAGTGATCCTACTTTGTACCTTGCTTAGCAAGGGAAAAACCGAGAAAATACTGAAAAGTCGGGATCCAATAGGTGGAGGGAGCGCGGAAACATGGCAATGCTCGGAGATCTTCAGGAATTTTCCCTAGCCGACCTGTTGCATTTGATGGAAAAAGGAAAGAAAACGGGCCAACTGTCAGTTTGGGCACCTACTGGCATTTATCGAGTTTGGCTGTATCAGGGGCGAGTGGTGGCGGCCTTGTCTCCCCAAGAAGAGCACCGGTTGGAGCGCTTGCTGGTGCGCTTAAACCTGGTCAGCGAGCAGGTGGTGGCGGAGTTAGCCTTCCTCTGCAGCTTGCAGGAGCCTCTAGGCCTTTGCCTGCAGCGGCAAGGGTTGATCTCGCCGGCAGCTCTGGCCAAGCTCTTCCGCCATCAACTGCAAGTGGGGCTCTACAGCCTCTTTGCCCTAGAAGCTGGCCAGTTTAGCTTTTTGCCCAACGTGCCCCTGCCCTACCGCGAGATGACCGGCCTAAGCAAAGGGGCCAGCGCCGTGGTTCTAGAAGCGCTGCAGCAGCTTCGGTTGGAGCAGCGCCCGGAAGAAAACCTGCCGCAGCCGGACAGCTACTTCTGGCGCACCAGCACCGAGCTGCCCTTGTACAAACTCTCGCCGCTGGAGTGGGCAATCCTAGAGCAGATTTCCCCCGCTCGTAACCTGGTTGAGTTGGCTCAATCCCTGAAGGCAGATCTCTTGGAAGTGCGCTATTCCTGTGCCCGCCTGGCCAAGTTGGGGCTCATCAGCCCCTGCGACAGCTCGGCGGCTTCACCCCAGCCTGCGCTCGCGGCGGCTTCTAAGCTTCTCCCCAACCCTCGGGAAGAGAAGGAGCTGGTTAAGCCTTCTTTGGTCAGCCGCCTCTCTACCCTCCTCAAAACCATTCGCGAAAAATAAGCCGGTAGGGTAAAATCTTATGGCATTTCCCCATGCCGGCTTTACGAAGTTAATTTAGGTAAAGATGAGCTGAATGGTTGTAACGGATCTAGATCAGAGCGACACAATAGTGATAGGAATTGATGCCAAAATCCTACGCAGCTCAATGCCTAGACCCTATCTCTCCAATGAAATCGTTCGTCAGTAAAATTGCTGCCAGGTTGAGTACTTGAGCGAAGATGGCTTTGCCGTCGCTACACGGTTGTTGTCTGGGAATCAGCGAATGAGAATGGTGGTGTCTTTGAGGATCCCTGAAAGCGCCAATACTCAACTTAAGGGAGGCTAAAGAATTGCTATGGCCATCGTTGGAGACCTCCAGGAATTTTCTTTGCCCGATCTGTTGCAACTGATCGAAAGGGGCAGCAAGACAGGGCAACTTTCCATCTGGGCCCCAAACGGCATCTACAAAATCTGGTTTTATCAAGGTCGGGTGATTGCGGCTCTGCCCCCCGAAGAGGAGCATCGCTTGGAGAGTTTGTTGGCCCGTTCCGGCCTGGTCAGCGAGCGGGTGGTGGAAAAGCTGGCTTCTTTCTGTGGACTGGAAGAGCCGCTGGGGCGGTGTTTGCAGCGGCAAGGGTTGATCTCACCGGCAGCTTTGGCCAAGCTCTTCCGCCACCAACTGCAGGTGGGTCTCTACAGCTTGTTTGCTCTGGAAGCGGGCCACTTCAGCTTCCTACCTAACTCACCTATGCCCTATCGGGAGATGACTGGCCTGAGCAAGGGGGCCAGTGCTGTGGTTCTGGAAGGGCTACAGCAGCTTAAGCTCGATCAGTTTCCTGAGGAGAACCTGCCGCAGCCGGACAGCTATTTCTGGCGCACCAGCACTGAGCTGCCCCTGTACAAGCTCTCTGCCTTGGAGTGGGGGATCCTGGAGCAGGTTTCACCTTCGCGCCGGCTGACTGACTTGGCCCGGCTGCTGGGGGCAGATCTTCTGGAAGTTCGCTATGCCTGCGCCCGCCTGGCCAAGCTGGGGCTCATCAGCCCCTGTGACAGACCAACGGCCATTGTTCCCTCTTCGCCTCTGGTTTTCTCAGATAAGTCGGCAGCGGTGGCAGACAGTTTGGAATTGGAAGCTGCGAAAGAAAAGCTGGGCACTAAGTCTTTCCAGGAAGGAGGCGACCGGGTCAAGCCCTCACTGGTTGCGCGACTGGCTACTTTACTGAAGGGAGTCCGTGATAAGTGAGAGGGTTTTGTGGCAGTATCTTCTGCAGCGGGCAGGATCATCAGTAACCGTAAAGTGGGCGGGAAGATGATAAAAAGACTTGAAAGCGGGGAGAGAAAGGATGGCTAATTTATCCTCTTTGCAGGCAATTCTCCAGAACTACGTTTCCAGCACGCCAGAAATTCAAGGAGCGGCTGTGGTCACTCCTGATGGGCTACCCTTGGCATCCACATTGCCCATAGGCATGGACGAGGAAAGAACCTCGGCCATGTCTGCTGCCATGCTTTCTTTGGGGGAGCGGATTGGGAAAGAGTTGGGTCGTGGGACCATAGAGAGAATCTTTGTGCAGGGAGAAAAAGGATACGGAGTTTTAGCCAGTTGCGGCCCCGATGCTGTCTTGCTGACGATTGCCAGCGCTGAGGTAAAGCAGGGCTTGCTGTTTTTGGAGATGAAGCGTGTGGCAGCAAGCATTGCGGAAGCCATGAAGTAGAGAGGCTAAGTGGGGAAGCTAAGTTTGATTTTGACTTGATTTTGAGGGAACTATGGCTATCAAACCTCTGGAGCTGCTGCAAGTCCTGATGTCGCGCACCCAATTTACAGATGAAGATAAGAGGATTTTGCAGCAGAGTGCCGACTGGGGCAGCAGCATCGCCGCAGAAATGTCGGATGCCTTTTACGGCTATTTGGATCGCGATGCCGAGATGGCGGCTGTCATTGCCAAGCATAACCGGCAGCGGCTGGGCCAGACTTTTGCCGACTGGTTTAAGGAAATGTTCACAGGCATGGATAACTGGGGCCCCCAGTATGCCGAGCGCCGCTGGAAAATCGGCCTAGTTCATGTGCGGGTTGGCATCGGCCCTCAACACGTGGTGCCGGCTATGGCTACGGTTGTGCAGGAGGTGAGCCGCCGGCTGGTCAAAGAGGGCAAGCCCGAGCAGCTGCGGATGAGTCTAAGCAAAGTTTGTATGATCGACCTTTCCTTTATTGAGCAAGCCTATCTTGAGGTGGCCTATAACGCTGTTCAGCAAGAAACGGGCATGAGCGAGGCTTTGTTTAAACGCCTGATCGCTACCAGCTTAGCTTCCTCTTAAATATTTATTAAGCTTGTACAGGCGGGTCTGCGCTGGGGGCTTACGACTGAGGCTAACTATGGACAATATTCTCCGCATTGTTGTAACCGGGCCGGTGGGGGCTGGAAAGTCCACTTTTATCCGCACCATTAGCGAGATCGAAGTGGTCGACACGGATCGCAAGGCCACCGATGAGGTGGCAGAACTTAAGAAGAGCACAACGGTCAGCATGGACTTTGGCCGCCTGAGAATTGGCGAAGAGGGAGAAGAGATGTGGCTGCATCTCTACGGCACCCCCGGCCAGGCCCGTTTTAGCTTTATGTGGGATATTTTGATCAAGCGCGCCCATGGGTACATCCTTTTGGTGCCCGCCCACTTGCCCGGACAGTTTCGCAATGCCCAGGCCATCCAAGCTTTTATGAAGGCGAGGACAAATGTCCCCTCGGTTATCGGGATCACCCATGTCGATCACCCCAATGCCTGGGATCCAGAAGATATTTTGTTGCTTTTGAACCCTCAAGATGGCTCAATTCCCTACGCCACGTTGAATGCCCAAGAGCCGGCTTCTGTTGCCAACACACTGCTTCTGCTGGTCGAGCAACTGATGGCTCAGGTGGTTGTCTGAGGGGATCCCTGCTGTGCTGCTTCTCGATTGCTCTCCCCTGACCCTTTCTTCAGAGGAAGCGCGGGAGAAACTCTTGTATCTCCTTGCTCAACTGGCTTACCGGGAGGGATCTTTTACTCTCACGTCTGGGCAACAGAGCCCCTACTACATCAACTGCAAGCCGGTCACCCTTCATCCCCAGGGTGCCTACCTGGTGGGATCCCTGCTCCATCGGCTGTTGCCTCCCGAAACCGAAGCTGTGGCCGGGATGACGCTGGGGGCGGATCCGCTGGTGACGGCGGTGAGCCTGGCTTCTCTGCACGCTGAGCCTGCCAACCTACCTGCCCTGATCGTGCGCAAAGAGCCCAAAGGTCACGGCACCCAGGCCTGGATTGAGGGGCCGGAGTTGCCGGCGGGCAGCCGGGTGTGGATCTTGGAAGATGTGGTGACCACCGGCGGCTCGGCCTTGAAGGCTGTCGAGCGGGTGCGGGCAGCAGGTTATCAGGCGGAAGGGATCCTGGCGCTGGTGGATCGGCTGGAAGGGGCAGAAGACCGCTGCCGCGAGATGGGGATCCCGTTTCGTCGCCTGTTTACCCTGGAAGAGGTGCGGGCTTTGTCCTTTGCCGGGGAATCGAAAGGCCGGCTGGCCCGCTAAGGTGGTATGGAGTGTCTGGAGAGAGGGGGATGCTGCCGCCTGCCTACTCAGCTCTGCCCAGCCGCGAGCTGCCGAGCCTGCCGGATCAGGCGCGGGTGGCCGTCTACGTGGTCATGAACATCGAGCACTTCACCTTCGGCAGGCTGGGCACGGCCATTCAACCCCATCTCACCAGCTCTCCTGAGATCGCCAACTACGGCTGGCGGGACTACGGCAATCGGGTGGGCATTTGGCGCTTGTTTGAGCTGTTTGCCGAGCTGGGGATCCCGGTAACTGCCGCCCTGAACGCGGAAATGGTAGAGCTTTACCCCCCCATCATCGAAGGGATCCGCCACTACGGCTGGTCGGTGCTGGCCCATGGCTGGAACAACTCCACCGGCCACAGCGGCCTGGCCCGCGCAGCCGAACAAGAGCTGATCGAGCGCAGCTTGTCCCTGTTGGAGCAGGTTTCGGGCTCCCGGCCTTGGGGCTGGCTGACGCCGGGGTTTTCCGTTAGCGAGAACACCTTTGACTTGCTCAAGGCTGCCGGGATCCGCTACACCACCGACTGGGTGAACGACGATCAACCCTATTGGTTCCCGACTGCCGCCGGCCCCCTCTTGGGGATCCCCTATACGCTAGAGGCCAATGACATCAGCCTCTGTCTCAGCGCCCGCCTGCCGGCAGAAACCTTTGCCCAAGCGCTCATCGACCAGTTCGACCGCCTCTGGCAGGATGGGGAACGCTCCCCCCGCATCATGGCCATTGGCCTGCACCCCTTCATCGTCGGGCAGCCTCTGCGCATGGGATCCCTGAAAAAAGCGCTGCAGCACATCCAATCCCGTCCCCACACTTGGCTCACCACCGGCGATGGCCTCTACAACTGGTATGCCCAAGCCTGCCCTGCACCTGAGATGGCCTGACGGGATCCCGGCACCTTTGCAACTTGGTTGGGACTTTGTCTCCTCTGGAGCTGTCCATCGGGCTGCAAAAGTGACACGATAGGCGGTGAAACCACTCAGGGCAAAAAGGCTTAGCCATGCGCATGGGCAGACTCAGCGGGATCCTCTTGCACCCCACCTCGCTACCGGGATCCTTTGGCATTGGCGATCTGGGGCCGGCTGCTTACCGGTTTGTGGATTTTCTGGTGGAGAGCGGCCAGCGCCTCTGGCAGGTGCTGCCTCTGGGGCCCACCGGCTGGGGCAACTCCCCCTACATGAGCTTTTCTGCCATTGCCGGCAACCCGCTGCTGATTAGCCCAGAGCTGCTGGTCAAAGCCGGTTGGCTGGAACCCAACGGCTGGCAGGATCTGCCCCAATGGCCGGCCATCCAGGCGGGGAATGGCGAGCGGGTGGACTACGAAGCCGTGATCCCCTTCAAGCTGGGCTTGTTGCGCCGCGCCTGGGCCACTTTCAAAGACAAGGCCACCGCCGCCGACTGGGAAGCCTTTCAAGCCTACTGTGCTGCCGAGGCCGACTGGCTGCCGGACTACGCTCTGTTCATGGCCCTCAAAGAGGTGTATGGTGACCAGGAGTGGACCCAATGGGATCCGGCCCTGGCACAACGGGATCCCCTGGCCTTGCAAGAGGCCCGCGACCGCTATGCCGATGCCATTACCCAACAGATGTTTTGGCAATACCTATTTGCCCAACAGTGGGGATCCCTGCGGGAGTATGCCCATCGGCATCAGGTGCGGCTGATCGGCGACTTGCCCATCTATGTCGCCCCCAACAGTGCCGATGTGTGGGCCAACCGCGAGCTGTTTCACCTGGATGAGCAGGGACGGCCCCTGCAGGTAGCCGGCGTGCCCCCCGACTATTTCAGCCCCACTGGGCAGCGCTGGGGTAACCCTCTCTACAACTGGGAGGTGCTCAAGGCTCGCGGCTACGACTGGTGGATCCGGCGCATCCAGGCCATTCTCAAGCAGGTGGATTGCGTCCGCATCGACCACTTCCGCGGCTTCGAGAGCTACTGGGCCATCCCTGGCGAGGCGGAAACAGCAGTAGAAGGCGAGTGGCAGAAAGGGCCGGGGGCCGACTTCTTTCAGGCGTTGGCCGACCGGCTGGGGGAAATTCCGGTGATTGCCGAAGACCTGGGGGACATCACACCGGAAGTGTTGCAACTGCGGGATCAATTTGGCTTGCCCGGCATGAAAGTGCTGCTCTTTGCCTTTGGCTCGGGGCCCGATAACCCCTATTTGCCCCATAGCTATGAGCGCAACTTCGTCGTCTATACCGGCACCCACGACAACAACACCGTGGTGGGCTGGTTTCATGACCCAGAACGCCCGGAGTGGGAAAAACAAAATCTGTTGCGCTACCTGGGCTGCCAGGGATCTGACGGCATCCACTGGGATCTGATTCGCCTGGCCCTGGCTTCCGTGGCCGACCTGGCCATCATTCCCCTGCAGGATGTGATGGGCCTGGGGGCAGAGGCGCGCATGAACTTCCCCGGCAGGGCCGAGAACAACTGGGCCTGGCGCTACCGCGAGGAGATGCTGCGGCCGGAGCTGGCCCAGCGGCTGGCGGAGCTGAGCGTCACCTACGGGCGCATCTCCCCGCAAGACTTGGAGCAGCGGCGGGCAGCCTTGGCCCAAGAGCGGGCAACAGGGTCTTCTCAAACTACCCCCAACTTTTCCTGAGCTGCTGAAAAATCCTGGGTATCTCCCATCAGCAGTTCCAGACGCTCTTCAGTGGCCTCTTTGGGCGCGAGTTCGCCCACAAGGCGGCCCTTACGAATCACCAATAAATGAAATAAAGCGCTGATTCATCATGTTGCTTCCCAGCCGAATAAAGCAGGGCTGTGGCTCCTGATAGCTGCTATTGTCTGCAGGGCTCCTTCATCTGGTCTGACCAGCCCACAAACGACTAATGATGCAACATCCAGGGTCGCCCACAAGATTGGAGTCGATACCTTCGGGAGTTTGAGTCAGAGTTTGAGTGCTGTTCCCGCCTGATCAACTTAGGTTCTCTTTCACCCTTTGGAGCTGGCAAGGAACTAGAAAGTTGAATCATGGGAACCGAAATAAGACGCTTACCCACTTGCTTACAAGTGGGGCAGTACGCTGGATCCCGGTATTGAGACAGAGGTCGCCATAACTCAAACTCACCACAGCTTTGACACTTAAACTCATACAGGGGCATCTTCTTACTCCAACACTTGAGAAAGATATCAAGATGGCTCGAAACATCTAAGAACAGCTAAGGATTTACCTGGGTAGGATATCTATCTCGAAGATTTGTGTAGGAACGGCCACCGTACAGCAAGCATTAGGAATATCGACGATCCCGCTCACCCTGCCCTCCACGGGTGCAGAACTAAGCAGGAGATAAGCTTGTTCTCCCGTAAAGCCAAACTTTTTCAGATATTCGATGGCATTTAAGCAGGCACGTCGGTAAGCAATGTGAACATCCATATAATGTTGCTTACCTGTAAACTCGTCCACAGAAATGCCCTCAAAGACAAGATATTCTGAGTAACGCGGCTCTACAGGGCCAGGCTTAAAGATGGGATTAACCAATCCGTACTTCTCAACGCCACCCTTAATTAGATCAACATGGAGATCGATATAGCCTGACATTTCAATGGCGCCACAAAAAGAGATCTCTCCGTCCCCTTGTGAGAAGTGAATATCTCCCATCGACAGCTTGGCACCCTCCACGTAAACCGGAAAGTAGATCCGTGTTCCCTTAGACAAGTTTTTGATATCGCAGTTACCGCCGTGCTCCCGTGGGGGCACCGTCCGGGCCGCTTCGGCAGCAACCCGCTCATACTCTGACTTGGGCAGGGTTCCCAAAATCGCGTTCTTGGGATTGGGCAAGGCGGCCAGCACAGGCTGATTACCAGATAGGCCCGCGCCGTAAGTGCGCAAATCAGGAGCCGAAGCAACCAGCTCAGCCTCCCGCTTGTTCCAAGTTGCCAGCAACTTGTGGGATGGAGCGCAGCCGATGAGGCCAGGGTGGATAATGCCGGCAAAGCGCACATGAGGAATGTGTCTGGAAGTGGTGTAAATACCCTGAAAATCCCAGATGGCCTTGGCCGCATTGGGAAAATGATCGGTGAGGAATCCTCCGCCATTTTCTTTGGCAAAAATACCTGTAAACCCCCACTCGTCTCCCGGCAGTGGCCCAATGTCCAGCAGATCGACGATCAGGATATCTCCAGGCTGGGCGCCGTTAACCCAAATAGGCCCACTTAAAACATGAACAACACTTAGGTCAACCTGCTCAATGTCGGAAGGATCATCGTTGTTCTTAATTTGTCCATCCGTCCAGTCTTTACACTCAATTCGGAAGACTTCGCCGGGGTTCACAGAAACCACCGCAGGGATGTCAGGATGCCAGCGGTTGTGACCTGGCAGATCCTGTTGATCCATCGGCTTGGTCAGGTCAACTTTAAACAGCGTTTTGGGCATCGGATCTATCCTTGAGCCGTCGCTCTGGAGTCAGGCTGCAGATGCCTAAAAGTGTATCTCCGATGAAGGAAGCAATACTGTAGTAAGGGCTACAGTTGATAGTGCTGTTGTCTACAATCGTATGGGCAGGAGAACGGCTTAGATCGACAGGCTGTTTCACCTCGGTTCAAAGTGACTATAGTCATTGCAAACGGTTATGAAACAGCTTGCTGGTTGATCTCTAGCTCCCCTCTCCCCTTGCGGGAGAGGGGTCGGGGGTACCAACACCCCCTGCCGGCAAAGGCGAACGCGTCAGCGGCGCGGAGCGCTTGGGACGGCAGCGAAGAGTCTTAACCTTGTTTGAAACGACTATGGACATTTCAACCAGATTCAAACGAGAAGCTGCTGCTGGAACAGGTAGCCTAACCGCCGCTAGTCCAGCGCTCGCGCCTGGGCCAGGAACTCCGCCACCGTCAGGGATCCCAGGTCTTGGCCGTGGCGCTGGCGCACGCTCACTGTGCCGGTTGCCTGTTCTTGTTCTCCCACAATGAGCATGAAGGGGATCCTGGCCTTCTCGGCGTTGCGGATCTTTTTGGGCAGGCGGTCGCTGTCGGCATCGATGTGGACGCGGATCCCCTGTTCCCGCAGGTGATCCCGCACCTGGGTGGCATAGCCCAGGTATTGGTCGGAAACGGGCAAAATGCGCACCTGTTCCGGTGCCAGCCAGAAAGGAAAATCCCCGGCATATTCCTCGATGAGGATCCCAATGAGCCGCTCCAGCGAGCCAAAGGGAGCGCGGTGGATCATCACCGGCCGCTGCCGGGATCCGTCTTCGGCTACATAGTACAAATCAAAGCGCTGCGGGTTTTGATAATCCACCTGCACCGTGCCCAACTGCCACTCCCGATCCAGCGCGTCGCGGAAAATAAAGTCCAGCTTTGGCCCGTAGAAAGCCGCCTCCCCGATCCCTTCAAAATGCGGCATTGATAGCTTCTCCACCGCTCGCCGAATGGCATTTTCGGCCATGTCCCACTCTTCCGGGGATCCCAGGTATTTATCGGATTTGGGATCGCGGAAGCTGAGGCGGGCGCGAAAATCCTTGAGTCTGAGCTTCTCGAAAACAACCAGAATGAGATCGACAACCTTGAGAAACTCTTCTTCCAATTGATCGGTGCGGACAAACAAATGGGCGTCGTCCACTGTGAAGCCGCGAACGCGAGTTAACCCTCCCAGCTCTCCCGATTGTTCGTAGCGATAGACGGTGCCGAATTCGGCATAGCGCAGCGGCAAATCGCGGTAGGAGCGCAGCTCCGATTTATAGATTTGGATGTGAAAAGGGCAGTTCATCGGCTTCATGACAAAGCCCTGCTCCGCCGCCCGCGCCTGCTCATTCTCCGCCATCATAGGGAACATGTCTTCCCGATACTTTTGCCAGTGGCCGGAGATCTTGAACAGATCCACGCGGGCGATGTGGGGCGTCACCACCGGCAGATAGCCCCGCTTGAGCTGCTCCTGCTTGAGAAAATCCTCCAGCACCCAGCGCAGGGTAGTTCCTTTGGGGGTCCAAAGGGGCAGGCCCGGCCCCACCTCGTCGGAAAAGATGAAAAGGCCCAGCTCCTTGCCCAGCTTGCGGTGATCCCGCCGTTTGGCCTCTTCCAGCCGCCGCTTGTATTCCTTCAGCTCCTCCGGCGTCTCCCAGGCGGTGCCGTAGATGCGTTGAAGCTGGGGCTTGGTCTCGTCCCCCCGCCAATAGGCGCCGGCCACGCTGAGCAGGTCAAAAGCTTTGGGGTTGATCTCCTTAGTGTTTTCCACGTGGGGGCCGGCACAGAGATCCCACCACTCGTCCCCCAGATGGTAGATGGTGATCGGCTCGCCTTCGGGGATGCTGTCCAGGATCTCCAACTTGTAAGGCTCGCCGAGGGCTTCAATGCGGCGCCTGGCTTCTTCCCGGCTCACCTCCTCGCGGATCACCCGCAATCCTTTCTTGATGATCGCCTGCATCTCTTTTTTGATGCGCTCCAGATCTTCCGGCGTGAAGGGCTGGGGATGGTCAAAGTCGTAGTAGAAGCCGTAGTCGGTCGTCGGGCCGATGGTGACCTGGGCCTTGGGAAACAGCTTTTGCACCGCCATCGCCAAAACGTGGGAGGTGGTGTGGCGGATGCGCTCCAGCTTGGGAGATTCGTGGGTACGCAGCAGCTTGAGAGGGCTGTTGGCCTGCTGAGGCGACGCGGCTGGTTGAGACATCGGAACCCGCTTAACGACAAAAAAACGACTATCCGTGTCCCTATCTTAGGCTGAGCCCAGGGCAGACGGGATCCCAGGCAGGGGGAATTGCCCCCTCGAACCTCAGCCCACAACCCGGCCAGGAAAAAGGGGGGAAAGCACACAGTATTCTAGAAGTGTGGCAACCCCTTCGATTCATGGTCTCTTCGCTCGCCAACCTTGCCGAACGCTCTGCCGCCGCCTCTGAAGCGAAACCGGTCTCCTCTTCTGAATCTGGAGTTGCTCCGGTTATCGCCGCCATCGATGTGGGCAGCAACTCCCTGCACATGGTGGTGGTGCGCATCAACCCCCACATCCCCAGCTTCACCATCATCTCCCGCGAAAAAGCCACCGTCCGCCTGGGAGAGTTTTGCAGCCAGACAGGCGCCCTGACGCCTGCCGCCATGGAACGGGCGCGGGTGGCTCTGGAGCGGTTTTGCCGCCTTGCTGAAAGCTTTCAGGTGCAAGATATTGTTGCAGTGGCCACCAGTGCCGTGCGCGAAGCCCCCAATGGGCCGGAGTTTTTGAAGCGGATCGAGCGGGAGCTGGGCCTGCGGGTAGAGCTGATCTCAGGCCAGGAGGAAGCCCGCCGCATCTACCTGGGCGTGCTCTCGGCCATGGAGTTCCACAACCGGCTGCACGCGGTGGTGGATATCGGTGGCGGCTCCACCGAGCTGATTCTGGGCAACGGCCAAGAGCCGGAGTTCCTGCGCAGCATCAAGGTGGGAGCGGTGCGCCTGACCCAAGCGTTTTTGCGCCACGACCCACCCACCCCTGCCGAGCTGCAGGCCCTGCGACAACACATCCGCGGCATGCTGGAAGCTCCCATCGAGCAGATGAGGCGCATCGTTGCTGCTTCCCAACAGCCGGGATCCCTGACCTTGGTGGGCACCTCCGGCACCATCGAGTGCCTGGCCCAGTTGGATGCCCGCCGCCGCTTGGGTGCTCCCCCCACTCGCCTGCAGGGGTATGAGTTCAGCCTGGAAGCCCTGCGGGGCTATGTCAAAGAGCTGCGCTCTCTCACGGTAGCCGAGCGGCAAAAGCTGCCCGGTCTGGGAGAAAGACGCGGGGAGATCATCCTGGCCGGGGCGGTCATCTTGGAGGAGGTGATGAGCCTGCTGGGGGTGGAGCGGATCCAGTTTTGCGAGCGGGCGCTGCGGGAAGGGCTGATCGTAGATTGGATGATCGGCCAGGGGCTCATTGAAGATCGGCTGCGCTACCACAGCTCGGTGCGGCGGCGCAGCGTCCTCAAGTTGGCGGAAAAATATCAGGTGGAGATCCCCTATGCCGAGCGGGTGGCGGAGTTTGCCCTCAGCCTTTTCGATCAAACCCGCGGCATCCTGCACTCCTGGGGATCCCGGGAGCGGGCTCTTCTCTGGGCGGCCGCCATGCTGCACAACTGCGGCCACTTCATCAGCCATGCCGCCCACCACAAGCACTCCTACTATCTGATCCGCCACGGGGAGCTGTTGGGCTTTAACGAAGAAGAGGTGGAGGTGATCGCCAACCTGGCCCGCTACCACCGCAAGTCGCCCCCCAAGAAGAAGCACGAGAACTTCCAGCGCCTCAGCGACGAGCGGGATCGCCAAGTGGTGTTGGAACTCGGCCCCTTGTTGCGCATGGCCTGTGCTCTGGATCGCCGCCGCCTGCAGGCCATCCAAGGGCTCCACTGCCGCTTTCAGCTTCTGGGAGAAGGCCCCCGCCAGATGGAGCTGATTTTGGATCCCAGGCATCCCAACGACGACTGTGCCCTGGAGCTGTGGAGCTTGAACGAGAAGAAAAAGGCCTTCGAGCAACAGTTCAAGCTGCAGGTGATTCCCAAATTATCCACCCAGCTTCAGCGCAGCGCGGATCCCTTTGAGGCAGCCGTCTAGCCAAGGGGCATATAGTCGTTTCAAACAAGACGAAGACACTTTGCCGCTGGCCCTCACCCCCAGCCCCTCTCCCAGAGGGAGAGGGGAGTTAGAGCGGCGCGTTCGCGACAGCATTGCGTAGTAATGACGACGCAGAGAAATGTTTTATTACCATTTGAGATGGCTATAACTACCAGGCTGCCGGTGATCGCCAATAGCTGGGCAATCGGATCGTATGCCTTTAACTACGGCTTGCGCCAGCGGGATAAAGTTTTCACGATGCTGCGCGGCAAGTTTTGCTCAGGGAGCGATGGTGATCGGCGAGGGGCTGGTTTGGGTGGCTCTTTGCCCGCCCCGCTCCAGGATCACCTCGATGAGGCCGTTGTTGACCGGCTGCATGTTGAAGGGCAGTTGTTGCTGGGTTTCATAGAGTCCGGGCGCCACCTCCCGCATCTCCACCTCTGGCGTCACCCCGACGATGCGAAAAGCTGCCCGCCCCCCTGGATCCCCTCGCATCGTGACTTTGAGGATCTCGCCCATGCGCAGGCTGGTGCTGTTGGTGGTAATGCTAAAAATCTGAGGCGGCCCAGCAGCGACAGGCCGAGAAGCTGGCTGAATGGTGGAGCGGGTTCCCTTGGATCCATCGATTGCAAAAGGGAAGATCTCGCGATACTCCTGGCTGAGGCCGTCTTTGCTGAGCACAATTCGCAAAACAGGGTTGCTGGCTTGGTGGGTGGGGGCCACCACGTAGGTGCCCTCGTAGTGGTTGGGTCGCACCTCCCGCATCGGCTGGTTCAGGGCCAGATTCCCCAAATCAAACTGGGCGATCCCTCCCGAGTCCCCCCAGATGGCAATGGTGAGGATATCCCCTTCCACTAGGTCGCGCTGGGGATCCAGTCGAATCGCCTCAATACGTGGAGAGCGGTTGCCGGCTGCGGTCAGAGGAGCGGGGGTAGCCGGCTGCGGCAAAGGGACAGAAGCAGGTAACACCGGTTCTACCGACGGGGGAGCGACATTGCCCAGGGCCAGTTGAGGGAGCCGCCGCTGAACGCGGGTACTGACTCCATTGAGACTCAGTTGGATGCGGATGTCGGGGCCAAAGGCACTGTCTTGAGGGCCAAGGGTGTAAACGGCGCGGTAATAGCCGGGCTGCACTTCTTCCATGGGCAAACCCCGCACCAGGTCGCCAATATCCACCGTGGCCCTGCCGTTGGGAGTGCCCTGGGCCTCAACGGTCAAGGCTTTCCCTGCCGGCACCACTCCCGACTCAGGGATAACCCGCGTTTGTGAGATTTCGGGTTGGACGGTCTCAGCCACCGCAGCGGGAGAAGGTCGCAACTGCGCCACCGGAGGCGACAAGGGTGGAAGCTGACCGCGATATACCAACGCCTGATGTAACAGCACCGCCCCCTCAGCTCGGCTCAGCACCCGATTGGGCCGCAGCCGGGCGGGATCCGGCACATTCACCAATAGCCCCGCTTCACCCGCCATGGCCACAAAAGCCCGCCCTACCTCCGGCACCTCAGCAGCATCGCTGTAGAGAGCCATCCAGCGCTCAATATCGGCCTGGTTGGGAGCAGGCAGTTGCAGGGCCCGCACCAAAATGGCCAGGGCTTCCAGGTGGGTGAGATCTCCTTGGGGACGAAACTCGTTGCCTTCGTACAGGCGCATCGCCCCCGCCTGCAACACCGCCTGGGCCGTCCAATAGTCGGGGGTATTGGGCTCGAGATCGCGAATTTCTTGCACCTGGTTGGGGTTGGGGATGTAGCCGAAAAACTCCGTCAGCCACTGGGCCAATTCTAGTCGGGTGAGAGTGGCCGACAGCGGCTCCTGGGTGAGCACCAGATCCGTCTGACGCTCCAGCGCCGCCACGTAGGCATCGGCCCAGGCCAGCGAGGCTTGCTGCTCCACCCCTTGAGACCAAGCCGGCAGGTTGACGCTCGACCAGCCCAGCGTCCAACACAAACTCAGAGCTAGGGGCCACGAGCACCGCATAGCTGTTACTCCTGTTCCGTTGACATCCCCTCAGGGCCAGCTTATCTCAAACTTCCGCCGTGTCCTCAAGCCTTCGATACCAGTTGGGATTGCGCCCTTTGGCAGTGGGATTCTCAAAACTCGAGTGCAAAAGCTCGCCGCAGGGATCCACTAAGAGATTTTACCTATGCGGGTGAGATCTGGCCTGGCGGCAAAGGGCCTGAGCAATTGCCTCATAACTTGTAGTTGTGCATCCAAATCCTTATCATTGTGTTATAGACTCGGAAAGTTCAGAAAGCACTTTTGCCCTTACCCCAGGGAGGAGTTTCATGGCTGGCAGCACCGGAGAGCGACCTTTTGCCGACATCATTACCAGTGTCCGCTACTGGGTCATTCACGCACTGACCATTCCCGCTTTGTTTTTGGCAGGCTGGCTTTTTGTGAGCACGGGCCTGGCTTATGATATTTTCGGTACCCCGCGTCCCAATGAGTATTTCACGGCAGAGCGGCAGGAGCTGCCGATTGTCAGCGACCGCTTCAATGCTCTGGAGCAGTTGGAGAGGCTAGCTCGCTAAGAGGGGCTGCGGGCAGGCAAGCCACTTGTTGTTTCAATTTGTAAATAAATCGTTTTTTTTGCGTAGGATGAGACCTATGGCCAACAAATCTGACGAACCTGTTTTCTACCCTGTTTTTACCGTCCGTTGGCTGGCGGTGCACACTTTGGCGATCCCAACTGTTTTCTTTTTGGGAGCTATTGCTGCGATGCAGTTTATTCAACGGTGAACCCAATGGCTGATCAACCCGAAAAGAATCCCAACACCCAACCGGTGGAGCTAAACCGCACTTCCCTGTACCTGGGTTTGTTGTTGGTGTTCGTGGTTGGGCTGTTGTTCTCTAGCTACTTTCTCAACTGAGGCCAGAGTTACATTATTCTGCTCTTGGGGTTGAGAGAGGGCAAGAAGGAGCAACGTTGGCTTCTGGCTGGCCCTTATTTCTTTTACTTGAGGCTGCAATTTCTGCCAGTTTTGTCTTTTTCTATTGGAGACCAGTTGCTATGACCAGTCAAGCAAGGATTCCTCTGTGGATAGTAGCCGTGATTGCCGGTTTGGGAGTGCTCACTGTGGTCGGGCTTTTCTTCTACGGTTCCTATGTAGGCCTAGGCTCGAGTCTGTAAGTTTGAGGCTTCTTGTCTTGGGTTAGTGCTACACATCGCTAACGCGAACAATATCCCTGAACCCAGCAAATAGTAGGATAGCCTCCCATCGGCTGCGCTATAGTGTGAGGTGTGGCTGAACGAGCCTTCCGCTACCGCTTCTTCCCAACTGCTGAGCAAGAAACCCTGGGCTGTGTAAGGGGAGTGACCTCAATGTAGGACACACCATGACCGGGATATCAATGCTGCCATCAACCTTTTGGCTGCTGGACAGTCGGTGACAGTCTGTGGAGTGAGTGTAAGACCTGATAGACATGAGTCTAGAGGGCAACTACGAAAAACTCGCAGGGGAAGGAAGCGGAAACCCAGATCGTGAAGTCTGGGAATCTCCCCTCTACGGCTCGTCGGGGCCTAGCGGGAGAGGATGTCAAGCCCACACCCCTCGGCAACTCACGCTTTTGGGCCGGAAACTGGCTATGGCTGCCCCACTCTGGGCCATCGGCGGGGCCGTTCTGCGGCTGCTGCGCTGGCACAAGCCGGCAGGGCGATTGATTTTGATGATCCCGGCCCTGTGGGGGGCCTTTTTGGCCGGGCGGGGAACGCCCCCCTGGCCGTTGATCGGGATCCTGATTTTGGGCAGCTTGGCCACCAGTGGGGCGGGCTGTGTCATTAACGATCTTTGGGATCGGGATTTGGATCCACTGGTGGAGCGCACCCGCAACCGCCCCTTGGCCAGCCGGGAGCTGACGGTTGGCGTCGGGATCCTGATGGCCCTGCTGAGTTTGGCCTGCGCGGCAGGGCTGGCGCTGTTTCTCAACCCGGTCAGTTTTGCCCTTTGTGTGGCGGCAGTGCCGGTGATTCTGCTCTATCCGGCGGCCAAGCGGGTGTTTCCGGTGCCCCAACTGGTGCTGTCCCTGGCCTGGGGATTTGCCGTGCTCATCAGTTGGACGGCGGTGAGCGGTCAAGACCCGAACACGCCCCTATGGGAGGAAGGGTTGGGCTGGCTGTGGCTGGCCACGGTGTTGTGGACGTTGGGGTTTGATACGGTCTACGCCCTCTCGGATCGGGAAGACGATGAACGGGCCGGGATCCACTCCAGCGCCCGTTTTTTCGGGCGACAGACGCCGACGGCGGTGGGACTGTTTTTTTTGGGTGCCGCCATCGCTCTGTTGGGGGTGGGGATCAGCCTGAGGTTGCACTGGGTTTATTTTCTCAGCCTGGCCATTGCTGCCCTCCTCTGGGCCCGGCAAACCTGGCAGCTTTACCAGGTCAATCCCCCTCCCACCCTGTACCCGGCCATCTTCGGCCAAAATGTGGTGCAAGGGTTTATCCTGCTGGCGGGGATGATCGGGGGATCCTTATTGGCCTAAGGGATCCTTTTTCAAGCTCGTTGGATTGGGATTATTGGGGAACCTGAATTTGCAGGCCCTAGATCCCGGCAGCCTGCCAACCAGGCGGAGGCGGCCCGTGTCCACAAGCAAACTGTACAATGACGACAACTCCAAGGATCTCAGCCCCCGATGGCCCTCCTGAGCGGCAGTGAGCCGCCCTATGACATTCTCATCCTCTCAAACGGCCCTGGAGAGCTGACCACCTGGGTGCGTCCAGTCGTGATGGAATTGCGACAGCAATTGCCTCAGGCGCGCCTCTCTCTGGTGCTTGCCCCTTGCCCCCATGCTTCCGGGCAAGAGATGAGCATAGCCCAAGCGTTTATCGACGTGGATCGGGTACAGGATCCCGATTTTTTTCTGGCTTTTTTGCTCACCGGCCAAACCGAAGAAGCCTGGGATTGGGCCAGGCGAGGGGTGGTGCTGTTTTTGGGGGGGGATCAGTTTTTTGCCGTCTGGATCGCTCGCCGCTTGCGCTATCGACTGGTGGTCTATGCTGAGCATCGGCCCCGTTGGCGACCTTGGGTAGACGCTTTTGCCCTGCGAACAGAGGCGATCAAACGCCGCTACGACGGGGGACGCCTCCTGGGCCACCGCTGGGCCCAGAAGATGCACGTGGTCGGGGATTTGATGGCGGATGGCGTGGCCAGCGCCGTCTATTTGCCGGGGGTGCCCCTTCCCGGCTGGCTTGGCAGCAGATCCCCACAGCCGCCTGCCGCCAAACCGACGGCGGGTTTTTCTTCCCTAACTCAAGTTTTCGGCCCGCTCCAAGAGGCATCTCCCAGCCCTGTCAGTGGGATGGAGCCTGCCAAGACCGCGCTGGAACGGGTGGAGCACCGCTGCAGCGATGGAGAATGGCTACCGCGTGGCTGGCAGCGCCTGAGCGATGGCAACCGCACCCACTATCAGGTGGGATTGCTCCCCGGCTCCAAACCGGCCAAGCTTTCTCTGGGGGTACCGCTGGTGTTGGCCGTAGCCGATGAGCTGCGACAGATGCTGCCCAATGTCCGCTTCGTGATCCCGGTGGCCCCAGGACAAACGCCTCAGTCGCTGGCCGGCTATGCCCATCCTAAGCTCAACCCCGACATGGCTGTAATCTATGGCACCTCGGCCATCCTGGAGCAAACCAATCTGGGCTCCCAATTTGTCACCCCCTTTGGCAGCATTGTGCAATTGTGGACAAGCTTTCCTGCCTATTCTGTGCTGGCCAACTGCGATCTCTGTCTGACCACTGTTGGTGCCAACACCGCCGAGCTGGCCTATTTGGGGGTGCCGATGGTAGTGGTGATCCCCACCAACAAGCTGGAGGCAATGCGCGCCTGGGATGGGATCCTCGGCCTGCTGGCCCGCCTGCCTGGCCTGGGTACGGGGTTGGCTCGCCTCATCAACAGGATTGCCCTGCGGTGGCTAAACCACTTGGCTTGGCCGAACATCTGGGCCGGGCAAGAGGTGGTGCCGGAGTTGCGGGGCCATTTGCGCCCGCTGGCCGTGGCCGAACAACTGCGAGTTCTGTTGGAGGATCCCCAACGACGCCAGCAGATGCAGACGGAATTGCAGCGGCTGGGGGGAAGGCCGGGAGCCGCGCAGGCGATTGGGCAACTGGTGGCTCAGCAGTTGGGTAGAGGCTTGAGGTAGAAGGAAGCTTGCTTGAGCTTAATCCGGCAGAGATCCCCCTTGCGCGGGAGATCGCTTCTGGCTGCTGGCAAAAAATGCTAGAAGGGGAAGCAGTGGAGGTTCCTCAACGGAGACCATTCATGCTGACAAAGGCCAATCGCGTCAGCGAGACGGAGTCCTCGCAGCCGGCGGTGGAAAGCTCCCAAACTGAGGCGAGCGATGCTCTCCCTTCCGGCAAGCCGGAGCCAAAGCTGGGGTTTTGGCAGCAATTTTGGGAAGATGTTGATTGCGTCTTCGAGCGGGATCCGGCGGCGCGCAATCGCTGGGAGGTGATTTTCACCTATCCTGGCGTGCACGCTTTGTTTCTGCACCGCATCGCCCACTGGCTATGGAAACGGGGCTGGTTTTTTCTGGCGCGGGTGATCAGTTTCTTCGCTCGTTCTTTCACCTTGATCGAAATTCACCCGGCAGCCCAGATTGGGCGGCGCTTTTTCATCGACCACGGCTGTGGGGTGGTGATCGGCGAGACGGCGGAGATTGGCGACGATGTTACCCTTTACCACGGGGTCACTCTGGGAGGTACCTCTTGGAGCAAGGGCAAGCGGCACCCCACCCTGGAAAACGGAGTGATTGTCGGCACGGGGGCAAAGATTTTGGGGCCGGTTCGCATTGGCGAAAAAGCCCGGATCGGGGCCAACGCGGTCGTGATTCAGGATGTGGCTCCCGGCATGACGGTGGTCGGGATCCCAGGGCGGGCGGTCATCCCACCCCATCAACGCCGCATCCCTGCCCATGGCATCGACTTAGACCACCATCTCATGCCCGACCCGGTGGGGCGCGCTATCGAGCAGTTGCTGCACCGTATCCAAGACCTAGAAGCCCAAGTAGCCCGTCTCAACCAAGAGCGGGAAAAAGCTCGGCAGGATGAGGTTGGCGGCGGCTCAGAATATTCCTAGTCGCGTTAGCAAGAGAGGTGTTGGTCTGTAAAAATCCAAGTCACTCGGAAGATGGGGCGGCTGACGCGGTATGCTGTGGGGGCGCTGAGCTGTTTTTGACTGATCACGCCGTCCGATGCTGCTTCAGAATCCTGTAGCTTTGTTGAGTGTTTCCGACAAGACCGGGCTCATCCCGCTGGCCCAGGCCCTTGTCCAGGAGCACGGCTTTCAACTGCTCAGCAGCGGGGGCACGGCCAAGGTGCTCTCAGAAGCCGGGATCCCGGTCACGCCTGTTTCGGCCCACACCGGCGCGCCAGAGATCCTGGGGGGACGGGTGAAGACGCTGCACCCCCGCATTCACGCCGGCATTTTGGCCCGTCTGGATCATCCCGCAGACCAAGCGGATCTGGAGGCGCTGGGGATCCCTCCCATCCAACTGGTGGTGGTCAATTTCTACCCTTTTGAGCAGACGGTAGCGCAGGCAGAGGTGTCTCTGGCGGAAGCTTTTGAGCAAATCGATATCGGCGGGCCCACTTTGGCGCGGGCGGCAGCCAAAAATTATCCCTACGTTACGGTGCTGACGGATCCCAGCCAATATCCCCGGTATTTACAACTGTTATCCGGCGGGGATGGGGAAACGGAGCAGTTGGCGTTTCGCTTTCAGTGTGCCCGTCGGGCTTTTGAGCAGGTGCTGGCCTACGACCGCGCCATCGTCAACTACCTGGCCCGGCAGTCTCAAGCTCCCCCGACCGCTCCCGAACCTGTTTTTCAACTGCGAGGGATCCCCTGGCAGCGCCTGCGCTATGGGGAGAACCCCCACCAAGCTGCCACTTGGTACGTGGTGGATCCGGCTGCCCCCGGCTGGCATCGGGCCCAACAATTGCAAGGGAAGGAGCTAAGCTACAACAACCTGCTGGATCTGGAGGCGGCCCGCGCTCTGGCGGCGGAATTGAGCCTGTGTCTGGCCGGCGAGCACGACCCCGGACAGGCGGTGGCGGTGGTGGTGAAGCACAACAACCCCTGTGGCGTGGCTGTGCGCCCATCGCTGGCTGCTGCCCTGGAGGCGGCGCTGGCTGCCGACCCGGTTTCGGCCTTTGGGGGCATCGTCGCCCTTACCCAAACCTTGGATCGGGAGACCGCCCAGCGCCTGGCGGAGCCTTTTTTGGAATGTGTAGTTGCCCCCGCTTGCACCCCAGAGGCGGCTGAGCAGCTGGCGGCCAAAAAAAACCTGCGGGTCTTGGTCTTGCCGGACTTTTGTGTGGGGCCGGCCCAGACCCTTCGCACCCTGGCCGGGGGCTTCCTGGTGCAAGAGGCGGACCGGCTCCAGGGATCCGACCGCCAACAGTCCTGGCGGGTGGTGACCGAGCGCCAGCCCACCCCGGCAGAGTGGTCAGATCTGGAGTTTGCCTGGATCGTTTGCAAGCACGTGAAATCCAACGCCATTGTTGTCGCCCGGCAGGGACAGACGATGGGCATTGGGGCCGGCCAAATGAACCGGGTGGGGGCCGTGGAGATCGCCCTCAGGCAGGCCGGCGCGCGGGCGGCGGGAGCGGTTTTGGCCAGCGACGGCTTTTTCCCGTTTGCCGACAGTGTGGAGGCAGCCGTCCGGGCCGGGATCCGCGCCATCATTCAGCCGGGAGGCAGCATTCGGGATGCCGATTCCATCGCTGCCGCTAACGCTGCCGGTATTGCCATGGTCTGCACCGGCAGGCGTCACTTTTTGCACTGAGGGCAGCCCAAACTCTCGCAAGTGGCAACGCCTGTCACGGGGTGGGATCCCTCGGCTCGCTCGCACAACTGCCGCAGAGCCGCCCGATCCACGTAGGCCTCGCTGAAATCGGCGCCGGCAATCTGCGCCCCCTGCCAAGCCGCTCGCGCGGCAATCGCCCCTGTAAGGTTGGCCCCCCTGAGATCGGCTCCGGCCAAATTGGCCAGATCCAAGAGGCTATTGCTCAAGTCGGCGCCCGACAGATTGGCCTCTGCCAGATTGGCTTTGGTAAATGCCGCCCCCGCAAGGTTGGCCCCATGCAGATCGGCGCCCTGCAAGTTGGCCCCGACAAAGCTGCTGCCCCGACAATCTTGGCCGGACAAATCCTGACCCTGCAGATCGGCATTGCTGAAATTGAGACGGGTTTGGCTGCCTGCCGGGGCTCCCCAGAGGAGCCACAGCAACAGAATGGCCGCCAGCAAGATGCCCAGCTTCCCGAAGTTGCGCCGGCAGGTCGAGGGGTTGGATTTTGCAGCCATTGGGGATCCCTAGATTACTCGGCCACCATTCTTGCCGATTTTCTTCTCGCTCATCACACAGGGGCTGCTGCAAACTTCGATGCACCTCCCCTTGCAGCAGAGATTATCCGCCGTAGGTCACATTCCGCTCGGTGGTGCGAAATTGCAGGATCGTCAGCCCCACCACAATGAGAAACAGCACAATGGATTGCGCAGCAGCCCTGCCCAAATTTCCCGAAGACACTCCAATTTTGTAGATCTCGTAGATCAACACCGAGGTGGATCCCGAAGGGCCGCCGGCAGTCAGCAAATCAATGGTGCCAAAGATATCGAAAAATGCATAGGTCATGTTGGTAATCACCAAAAAGAAGGTGATGGGGGAAAGCAGGGGTAGGGTAATGGCAAAAAAGCGACGAAGAGCGCCGGCTCCGTCAATGGCAGCCGCCTCCAGCAGATCTTTGGGCAGATTTTGTAGACCGGCCAGGTAAAACAAAATATTGTAGCCCATCTGCTTCCAAACGCTGGCAAAGATCACCACCCAAGGGGCCAAGTTGGGATCCCCCAGCCAATTCAAACGTGGGATCCCCACCAGCCCCAGCAAATAGTTGGCTACACCTCCCAAGGGGTTGAACAGGATGAAGAAGATGATCCCAGCCACCGCCGGCGAAATGGCATAGGGCCAGATCAGTAAGATGCGATAAATCGCCGCCCCGCGAATGGGCTGATAGGCCAACGTGGCGATCAACAGGGATCCGCTCAGTCCCAGCACCACGATGGCCGCCGAAATGGCAAAGGTAATCCCCAGGCTGCGCAGATAGGTGGCATCCGTCAGCAAGGCAGTAAAGTTATCCACACAAACGAAGCGGCTGCGCGGCGCCCCCACAAAGGTGAGCAGGGTGGAAAGGCGCAGGGTATCCAGCCCTGGGTAGTAGAGAAACACCACCAAGATCGTGAAGGTGGGCAACAGAAGCAGCCAGGCCAGCCACCCCTGCTTGAAGATACCCCTCTCTTGGGGAGTTGCTCTTTGGATCCCCAGGCGGCGCTCCTGTTCCTTGCGGATCCACGCCAGCAGCGGCCAGAGAGGGATGGCCATGCCCGCCAGCACCAGCCCCACACCAAAAACCAGGTCGATGACCTTGCGCTCCGGCGCAAAGGTGCAAAAATCCAGCGGCACCATGAAGATCAGGGATCCCAGCCCTCCTGCCAGCCCCCCCAAAGCCGCCCCCAGCAGCACAGGCCGCTCGATGCGCCGAAAACGGGATCCCACCCAGAGGGCCCCTGACAACCCTGCCAGCAGTGGCACCAGCACTTGGATCCATTGCCCCATGTTCTCTCTCCCCTCTAACCTTGCAAAAGCCAGGAAAGGGGCAGGCCGCCGCCCACCCCCTATCCTCGATTTCGCCGTCAATCCGACAGCATCCCAGCTACCGGCCAATTACTGATAGAGGGAGTTGTACTCGGCCAGCAGGCGGTTGGCAGTCTCGTTGGCCTTGGCCATGGCCTGGGCCGGATCCCCGCCTTTGAGCATGAGATCCTCCATGGTTTGGGTGACCACATTGCGAATCTCGGGAAAAGCCCCCAACAGCGCCCCACGGGTGGCAGGAGTGACCTTGGAGTTGTTGATTTGGTCGCTGGCGGTGAAGAAGTTGGGGTTTTCCTTGAACCAGCCCTGCGACTCCAGCAAGGCTACCGAGCTTTTGCGAATGGGCAGATAGCCGGTTACCTTGTGCCATTCGGCAGCATTTTCGGTGTTATTCAGCCACAACATGAAGGTCAGCGCCCCCTCTTCCACCTCTTTGGGCAGATCTTTCACCAACCAAAGGCTGGCGCCCCCAATCAAGTTCCCCGTCCAACCCTTGTCGGCGTTGTAGGGCATGCGGGTGGTGACCAGCTCGATGTTGTTCTGCTTGGCGGCGTTGGTGATGTTGGCCGCGTCGGCGCTGCTGGTGATGGCCATGGCAACGGTGCCGGTTTGGATGGCCTGCTCCGTGGCCGCCCAATCCCGCTGCTTGCCGCTGTAGATGTAGTAGCGTTTGTCGTACATCCCTTTCCACCAAGTAGCAATGGCTACTGAAGGCTCCGAGTCCAAAAAGACCTGGGTGGCCCGGGCGGCACGGCCATTTTCGTTGTTGGCCAAGAGAGCATCTTGCTGCGCCATCCACTGCTCGTAGAACCAGCCGTGGTTGGGCCAGGTGACGCAGCCCTGAGGAGCGTCGGGAAGCGCCATGATCTTCTCGCAGGCGGCTTCCAGCTCCTGCCAGGTGGCCGGCGGCTTCTCGATCCCGGCTTTCTTCAAAATGGCGGTGTTGGAGTAGAGGATGGGGCTGGAGCTGTTCCAGGGCATGGAGGTGAACTTGCCGTCCAGGGTGTAGTAGCTCACCACCGGCTCGATAAAATCGTCGAAGTTCACCGGGATCCCGTTCACCTCGGTGCGGTTGCCCAGCGCATCGGCGATAGACTTGAAGTAGCCGAAATCCCGTGCCCGTTGGGTGCCCACCTCAAACCACTGCACCACCGAAGGAGCTGCATTTTGTTGAATGGCCAGGTCGGTGGCCTGTTGAATTTCTTCGTAGTTGCCGTAGCCCTCAACAGTTACGTTGTACTGAGGAAATTGCTTGTTAAACTCTGCCGCTTTTGCGCGGGCCCAATCGAGACGGTTATCGGTAAAGGCAATCCAAACTTTGACGTTGGCAGGAGACTGGGCAAAGCTGTCAGCAGCCAGGAGGGCAGCGCCGGCGGCAGCCACCAAGCCAGCGGCGAAAGCCAGGAAAGTACGACGGGTGTTCATAGAAAAAGGCAGTTGCACTCGCTAAAGGCACATCCGAGAATACTGCACCGACATTAAGAGCAGGTTATATCTGGCCGGGATCCCCCCAGAAAGTGAACCCTCAGGCCGCAGTCAGAGTCAGATGAAATGAGCGCCCAGCCCAGGTTATGATTGGCAACTTCTCAAGGGGTCTCGAACATGAAAATGATGAAAAATGCAAGCTTTTGCCTGTTATTGGTTACTGCTTTTCTAATGGCGCTTGCTCCCTTTGCGCAGGCTCGCCCCCGTCAACGCGCCCACTCCGGCACCTGCACGCGCAGCGGGCCAGGCGGCAGAGCGAGTAGTGGCACCTATTCCGGCCAGGGATCCCGGCAATTCCTTCCCGGTCAAGGGGTGGAAGGGGACTATTCCGGCCAAGTGACCACCCAACAAGGCCAGACCTGGAACCTGAAGGGGCAACCCATCCGTCGCACCACCACCATCAACCCCCATCCGTGAAGGATCCGGAGGGATCCCCTGCTCAAGGCTGCCCGACCTGCTGCCGCAGCGCCTGGATCCCTGCGGCTAGACCCAACAGGACGATCAGCAGCAGGGTGCTCAGGGCCGCCGCCTGGTGGGTGTAGCCCCCTTGTTGCAAGCCAAAGATGAGCCACCCAAAGGTTTCCGAGCGGGAGGTTACCAAGAGGGCAGAGAGGGTCAGCTCGGCAAAAGATTGCAAAAACACCAGCAACACCGCTGCCGTTAAGGCCGGTGCCAGCAGGGGCAGCAGAATGTGGCGAAAGGTTTGCAGCAGAGATGCCCCATCCAGGCTGGCTGCCTCCTCTAGGCTGGTGTCCAGGCTGCGCCAAGCAGCTTGCAGTGGTTGTAGCGCCAGGGCCAAGAACCGCCCCAGATAGGCCATCAGGATCAGCCCTAGGGTGCCGTAGAGGCTCAGACCCGGCAGGGGCGGGGGCAACCACACCAAAATGAGGGACAGAGCAAAAATCAGGCCCGGCAAGGCATAGGGCAAGTCCACGATCAAGCTAAGTAGGGCCAGCAGCCGTACTTTCAACCGGGTCAGGGCATAGCCCAAGATCGTCGCCATCCCGCTGCAGAGCAGCGCTGCTCCTCCCGCCAAGCCCAAACTGTGCAGCGTGGCGCGGCGGGCCCGCTCCAGCTCAAAAAGAACCAGGCGGAAATGCTCCAGCGTCAGGTTAGACCAGACTAAGGGCAGGCCATAGGCCCGCAGCAGGGCAGTTGCAGCCATGGCCAGCAAAGGCCCGAGAATGAGCAGCAAGGCTGCGGCGAAGAGGATCCCGCTGAGCAGCCAACCCAGCCAGCCCAAGCGATAGGGATCCGGAGGGGCCTCGCCTGGATCCAGCCCCTCCTGAGGCTGCTGTGACCAGGCCAAAAAGAAGAGGGCCGGCAGGCCAAAGAGCAACGCCAGCGCCGCGCTGCGCCCAAACCCATCCCCGCCGAAGTTGATCACCTCTTGGTACAGCAGGGTGGGCAAAGTCAGGTAGCGTCCTGGGATCCCCAGCAAGGCCGGGATCCCGAAATTGCCCCAGGCCCCCAGGAAGGCCAGCGCCGCCGCTGCCGCCACAGAGGGCCGCAACAGGGGCAGGGTGATGAAGAGCCAAACCTGCAGCAGGTTTGCCCCATCCAGTTGGGCCGCCTCCTGAGCTTGCCTGGAGAGCCGGCTCAAGCCCGCCACCAGCGTCAGGTAGGCAATTGGCAGCACAAAAAGAGCCAGCAGCAGAATGATCCCCCCCGGCGTGTAGAAGCTCCACAGGGATCCCTGCTTCCCCAAAATCCAGCGCAGCCCCTGCTGCAAATAGCCCACCGGCCCGGCCCATTGGATCCAGGCCAAGGCCAAAACCTGGGGCGGAACCACGAGGGGAGATAAAAAGAGCACCCGCAGGATGCCACGGCCCGGCAAATCTGTCTGGGTGGTGAGTACCGCCAGCACCAGGCCGCCGACCAGCGCCAATGTGGCCGAGACCGTCGACACCCAAAGGCTGTGAACCAGCGCTATACGGACGCGAGGTGTTTCCAGCAACCAGCGGATGTTCTCACCTTCCCCGCTCAAGGCTCGCTGCAACAGCTTCCAGAGGGGATAGGCATGGGTCAAAACCAAAAGGCCCGCTACAGCCACCAGCCAGGGAATGATGGGGTGCCTTAACCCTTTACTCAAGCCCTCCCCCAGAAACGTTAGACCACGCCTTTGGATCCCACCTATTCCTCAAACAACTTGGCAAAGCGGGCCTTGTCGGCCTCGCGGCTTTCGGCCAACTCCGCTGCCGGGGCGCTCAAGATCTTCAGCTCGCTCAAAGCGGGGAAACCTTTTGGCGGCGTCACACCCTGCCGCAGCGGCATGTAGCCCATCTCAGCAGCGACCTCCTGCCCCTTCTGAGACAGCAAGAAGTCCACAAAAGCCTGGGCAGCTTCCAGGTTAGACGTTCCTTTGACAATTCCCACCGGCTCGGTAATCACCGGCACGCCCTCCTTGGGATAAACTACCTCCACCGGGGATCCCTCGTTGCGGCTGCGAATGGCAAGAAAGTCCACCACCATGCCGTAGCTTTGTTCGCCACCGGCGACGTTGCGGGCGACAGCGCCATTGCCCTGCACCAGCACAGTTTTGTTCTTTTTCAGCGCTTCGTACCACTCCCAGCCCAGGCCGGGGGTACGGGTGATCACCCCCAAATTGTAGGCGGCAGCACCCGAATAGGTGGGGCTGGGCATCACCAGCTGGCCTTCCGGAACCTGGGCTAGGGCTGCCCAGCTATCGACAGGCTGGGCTTTGGCCGTGTTGTAAACGATCACCGTGGCCAGGATCTTGGTGCCGAAGTAGCGGCAGTCTGGATCGTAGTAGGTGGCGGCGATGGCCTTGGCTTCAGGGCTGCAGTAGGACTCCAGCAAATTGCGGGATTTCAGCAACTCAAAAGTAGGCGCATCGGCCACCAGCAACACATCGGCTTGGGAACTGCCCTTTTCTGCTTCCAGCAAAAAGCGGCTGATCACCTCCTCGGTGCCGGAGCGAAAGATCTCTACCGAAACTTCTGGATAAACTTCCCGAAACGCAGACACGGTTTTCTGAGCGTCTGCATCGGGTTGGGAAGTGTACAAGCGCAATGTCCCGGAAGGCTTGGCCCAGGCTGGGTTCAGGGATCCCCACGCAAAAGGCTGGGCAAAAGCCACGCTGCAAAGCACCGCCAACAGAGATAGAGGACGCACGGCGATTCTCCTAACCACTCCGAAATTGGGTCTTGTGTTCACTCTCACTTTACTACCGATCTGGCACATCGGATTTTCCCTTATTTCCGGGGTGGAGTACAGCTCAGAATATCTATACCTCAACAACAATGATCCAAAAGTTATCTGCAAGTTATTTTGGGATTAAGCTTTGATTAACAAAAAGTTGCCGGTCAGATTGTGGGAGGAAGGAGCGCATTTTGGTTCAACAGCTATGCTGTCTTTATACTTCGGCCGCAGGGATCTGAAAGCAGCTTCTTCATCCAACTCCTCATCGAGAAGCTCAACCAAGACAACCAGCTTCCGACTTCACCCGCCGCCCTGCCGCACTGTCGGGAATGCCGGTGGACAAGCCGTAGCGTTTGCCTCGGTACGTCCAGAGCAAGTGGATCTTACCTTTATCCGTACCGAAGTGAATGATGTCCTTCTCCATGCTGGTTAAGTTGCGATCAAGTTGCGATCACCCTACGCACCCAATTTACCCCCTTTTACCCCAAACTCCACCCACTCTCGACTGAGGGTCGAGACTGGAAGTGCTTATCTGGAGCGGGTTTATGGCTTTGGGTGGTGGGAAGCGGGCGGACGGAATCGAACCGACAACAGCAGTTTGGAAGACTGCGGTTTTACCATTAAACTACGCCCGCACAGGCATCTGCCTCTGCCAAGTACCTATACTAGCATTTGCCGCTAGCCTCTTTCTAAGACCACCTCTGCTCAAAGCAGAGAGACGAGATGTTTCTCATCGACGCTGGAGCTGCTTCTTACGTTTCTTCTGCCACTGGCGGAACTCTTTCTCGTAGCGTTCCCCCTCCGTCTGGTAGGCGTTCCAGCCCTTAAGAGAAACTGTCAAGCCCCAGCCCATGAGTATAAACAGCGACCAAGATAGCCCCCCGCCGGAAAGCCAGTCCAAGCCCAGCAAAAAGCTGTTGACAATTCCATAGCGACCCAGCAATTGGTAGAACTGCTGACGGCGGTAGCGCTGGAACTCGCGATGCTGGTTGTTCAGCTCTTGCCAAGCCTTCCATTCCTGCTCGGCCAAGTCCAGCTCTTGGGGTGAGATCCCCAGTTCGGCGGCCATCTCCTGCAACTGGGCGCGGGTAAACTCGCCCAGGCGCGGCTGGCGGGCAATGGCCCGCTGGAGGATCTGCTGCACGTCTTCTTGGCTGTACCGGGATCCCGACATTGAGTCTACACGCAACTTTACAATTCTTAGTCCAAGTTAACCAGATCTTGCAGCTCGTTAAGTTCGCCTTGCTGCAGAAGCCAACCGCTAGACTAAACCTAGGCCAGCCCCCCAGGCGCTTTCTCCACGGCTAAGTTACTCCTTGCCAACCGAACTTGCCAATAGGGCTATGACTTCTACCCGCCCTAGATCCCGCCAGAGCCGTCAGAGTCGGACTTCCCTATTGAGCGATCTGCTACAGGCCGTGCCCCATCTGCGCCCGCAACTTTATTTCAAGTCTTCTCTGGTTGCCCTTAGCCATGCCATCGAGGATCAAGTGTTGCAAGGTCAGGGATCCCCGTGGGTGTTCGCCAATTTTCAAAAAGAGCGCTACTACCGCCAGGAGGCGCGGCGCTACCGTCGCATCAGCGCGGTTGCCCAAGATGTGTTTGTGCTGGCTACCCCCGATGGGGCTCAGGCTGACCTGCCCCCTAACTTTATCCCCCTGGATCCGGAGGATCCACTGGCTCAGGAGTGGCATTTGATCGTCATCGATGCCCACTACACCACCTGCTTAGTGTGTCGGGAGCGGCCCTGGCAAGGCAGCGATATCGATGCGGCGCGGCAGTTCGACGGCATCTGGTCATTTGAGCGCCTGATCGCCGCCCAGGCGGCTTTGGCTCTGTTGCCGAAGATCCTCGCTTACCGTCCGGATCTGGCTCCTCGCTTGGAGCCGGTTCGCCAGTACCTGGAGGGATCCCTGCAAAACTCCGCCAGCCAACTGAACCCAGGGCCCTTCACCGAGCGGCTGATCACCTATCTTCAGGCAGGGCAATACAAGCTGCAGCGGGCCTATCGCACCATTCAGGCTCAAGAGCGAAAGGAACACTTGATCAACCGCATCAGCAGCGCCATTCGCCAGTCTTTGCATCCCGGCGATATCCTGACCATTGCGGTGCAGGAACTGGGGCAAGCGGCAGGAGTGGGGCGCTGTTTGATCTACCGCTACGATGGCCAGGTTCCTGCTGTCCAGATCGAGCACGAGTATCACACCCTGAGAATGGGCAGCCTCAAGGGATCCCTTTGGCCCGTGCAAAGCAACCCTTTTCTGCAGGAGGCAATGGCCTCAGCACACCTGGTGTGTTGCGAGGACAGCCAGAAGGATCCGCGTCTGCATTGCCTGCCGGAGCTGTGGCAGCCGGCCCAAATTCGCGCTTGGGTGGCTCTGCCGATTCTCTATCAGGGGCGGTTGCTGGGCCTCTTGGAGCTGCACCACGAACACCCTCGCCGCTGGCAGCCGGCCACTCTGGAGTTGGCAGAAGCCATTGCCAATCAAGTGGGGGTGGCCCTCTTACAGGCAGAAGCCTACCAGCACCTGGAAGAGCTGAATCGCCAATTGCAGGATCTGGATCGGGCCAAGTCGGAGCTGATCGCTGTGATCGGGCACGAGCTGCGCACCCCTTTGTCCACCATTCAAGTGTGTCTGGAGTCGTTGGCCGGCGATCCTCATATGCCCTTGGAGATGCGCCAGGAGATGTTGAATGCGGCTCTGCAAGATGCCGGTCGGCTGCGGGAGTTGGTGCAGGATTTTCTCACCCTCTCCAAGCTGGAAAGCGGTCGCGTTCGCTGGCATATCGAGCCGTTGTCTGCCCAAGAATGCGTGGAGCTGGCCCTGAGCAACGTCAAAGCGCGACGGCGGCACGAGGAGTTACCCACCATCGAGCAGGCGCTGCCCAGACGGCTGCCGATGGTCAAGGCGGATGGGGAATGGCTGGTGGAGGTCTTGCGCAAGCTGTTGGACAATGCCTGCAAGTTTACTCCTCCCAGCGGGCGGATCTGGATCCGGGCAGAGGTGGAGCCATCAGCCGGCGAACCTGGAGAAGCGATGGTGAGATTTACTGTGGCCGACAGTGGACGCGGCATTGAACCGGAGCGCTTACAGGTCATTTTCGAGCGGTTTTACCAGGCAGAGGGGTCCCTGCGCCGTTCCGTGGGGGGGACGGGCTTGGGGCTGGCCATCTGCCGGCTGATCATCGAGGCGATGGGGGGGCGCATCTGGGCCGAATCGGGAGGGATCAACCAGGGCAGTGCCTTCCACTTCACCCTGCCGATAGCCAACCCACAAACCCAGAGGCAGCCCTCGATGGCCGCCTGAACCCTAAGAAGTGAAGGTCTGCTGCGCTAACCTGGGATCCCAGCCGGCAAATGCAAATTGCCAATATCCAACAAATCAGGCTGCCGCAAAGCTCTGGCCTAGATCCGTAGCTCCCCTCTCCCTTTGGGAGAGGGGCTGGGGGTGAGGGATGGCACACCCTATTGGGAACATAGACTCAGGCAGCGCTCCCGAATCGCCTGGAGGTTAAAGGCCAAGTCCCGGCGGAGGCGCCGTTCCACCAGGCCGACCGGCATGCGACGCGGCGGCTTCACCTGCAAGTGGTAGGTGAGCAAAGTTTGATGGTTTAGCCACTCGGCCAGTTCCCAAAACCCCTCGAAAAGGAGAAAATCCCCTTCCACCTCCTGGAAGCGAAGCTGGTGGGGAAAGATTTCCTCAATGGCCAGCACCACTGCCGCCGAAAAGCGGGCAAATAAAACCTTTTGGGATCCCACCTGACGTACCAGTTTGCGGCCATTCTCGCTGCCGAGGAGGCGGCTTTCCACCAAGTTGGGAATGAACTCCGCCAGATGGTCGTAATCGGTTAAAACCTGCCAAACCCACTGCCGCTCCACCGGAATAAGGACGCGGCCCTGCACATGGCGGCAGCGCTCCCCCAAGTCCTCCACCTCCACCTGGATGTCTTCGGGAACTGGGATCCCGTCTTCCGGGGCAGGGTCTAGGTGCCCTTGTTGGGGATCCTGTGGGGAGTCGGAAGGCATGGCCAGCAATCGGAGCGCGTCAGAGTTGCAGAACAAAGGAGAAGGGCCAGCAGCCCCAACCCAGGCCCAGTCCATTGTAATTGTGCATCAGATAGCGCACTAGGGGAAAAGGGCCTGGAACCAGGCGACGATCACCTGCCACACTTGATCCAGAAGAGCAAAGGGATCCCGCAGCTCTTGCAGCACCTGCCGCGGGCCAATCCTAAAGACCACGTACAACACGGCCAGGAGGATCACGATCCCCACTGCCGTCCAGATGGCTTCCCGCACCACCCGCACCCAGAAAACCAGCACAAAAATGGCGATGGCCACCGCGGCCACCAGCGGCAATGTCTCCAGTACCATCGGATCCCCCCTCGTTTGGCTCAGATGTTTTGGATTTGACCCCACTGTAGCCAGTTTGAACTGAGAATAAGGTGCTCGCAAATGTCCGTTGACAAGGGATCCCATCCCGTAAAATGGGATCACCCCGATGAGCCTTCTTTGCTTGGCTAGATCTATGGACATCATCACCTTTGGCTGGGTTGCCGTTGCTGCTTTCTTTGCCCTTTCCATTGCCTTTGTGGTCTGGGGCCGTAACGGCATGTAGTGGATCCCGCCTGGCCCTGTTGTTGCTCGAGGACTTCGTCCTGCTCTATGGAAATTGACTTGCCCTGGGTTGTCCGCCTCGCCTACGGCAGCATCTTTTTGCTCTTGACGGCTGTCACTGTGGGCGTTGGCTACATCACCTTTATCGACTGGCGGGATCGGCGGCGGCGCAGCGAGGCAGAACGGCAAGCTCGTCGCTCCAAGCGGCGGTAGCTACTGGGGTTCTGGGAGATTCCAAGAAGCCTCGCGATCGGGCCTGTCGTCAACGGTTCTCAGGACAGGAGGGGCCACCCAGGGCAAGGGATCCTCAGGCTGGAGGCAAAAGAGCTCTTGCAGGAGACTCTGGTTGGCTTCCCAGAGAGCTTGCAGGTTGTAGCCGGCGTAGGTGGGCAGAAAGTCGGCCAGCTTGCGGTTGGCCTCCCCCAGCAGGATCATGCAGCCGCGGCGGTTGCCGTTTTGCAGATGGTAGTAGGCCACGGCGGTTTGCAACAGCCCCTGGTAGAAGCGCCGCTCCGGATCCACCGCTTCCATCCACAGCGCCTCCAGAGTGTCGTGGCAGGCGTAGAATTCCCCCCGGTTGAATTGCGCAACGGCCAGTTGCAGCGCTTCTGGGTGGCAATTACTCATGGGTCTAGGCACAGTTGCGACTCAGGGGCGGCTGCTGCAGGGATCCCTGCGGCAACACCAGGGTAAAGCAGGTCTTGCCCTGGCCGCTTTCTATAGAGACGCTGCCCCCCAGCCGCTGCATCCACTGCTTAACCAAAGCCAGCCCCAGGCCGGTGCCGCCCCGCTTCCAGGGATCCCCGCTGGGGATGCGGTAGAACTTCTCAAAAATGCGCTCCCACTCGCTGCGGGGGATCTCCACCCCCTCGTTGATAACCCGAATTTGCACTTGTTCAGGGCTGAGGCGGCGCGCCGTCACCGTGATGCGGTGGTGAGGCGGGGTGTACTTGCAGGCG
The DNA here is from genome assembly GCF_047502715.1 of Synechococcus sp. H55.10. NCBI lineage: Bacteria > Bacillati > Cyanobacteriota > Cyanophyceae > Synechococcales > Synechococcaceae > Synechococcus > Synechococcus sp. H55.10. Next base: position 15,051 of record NZ_JANSJJ010000183.1, on the reverse strand, counting down.
TTGTTGACCAGCTCCTGCACCACCCGCTCCAGACCCACCTGATCCGTCACCACCTTGCCCACCGCTGGGTCAATCTGCCACCGCAACTGTTGCTGATTGGCCTGGGCCCGCTGCACAAAGGGCTGGAGCACAGTGGGCAGCCAGGCGGCCAGGGACACTTCTTCGAGATGAAGGGGCTTGGATCCCTGCTCCAGCCGCTGCAGATCCAGCAGATCGTTGACCAATTCCGCCTCGCGCTCGCACTCCTGCTCCAGGATTTGCAAGTATTGCTCCCGTTTTTGCGGGGTGCGGGCCATTTTCAGCAGTTGGATGGCCATTTTCATGTTGGTGATGGGCGTGCGCAGCTCGTGGGAGACGGTGCTCAAGAAATCATCTTTGAGGCGGTTGAGGCGTTCCAGCTCGCTGATTTGCTGCACCGAGGCCTGGTAGAGACGGGCCTGGCGGATGGCGATGGCACAGTGATCCGCCACCTGCTGCACCACCCGCACCTCCAGCTCATCAAAGCACTCGTCTGCCGGCTTGGCCAACCACAGATCGCCCAACACCGCCTGATCCTCCCGCAGCGGACATACCAGCAGGGTCAGCCCTTCCCGCCGCGGGATCCAGCTTTGCCCCGACAAATGGCACAGTTGCGCCGCTTGCCCCCTTTGCAGTTGCCGGTAGAGATCCGGGTAGTCGGCTAGGGTTAGAGCGATCCCGCCGGCGGGCGGCAGGGCGGCGGTGTATTCGTAGCGCACCGTGGCCTGGCCGGCTTCCGGATCGTAGAGACAGAGATCGCAGCCTTGGATGGACAGCCCCAGAGCCAACTCCTGCACCACTGCCCGCAGGATCTGGGCTTCGTCCAGGGTGGTGCGCACCTGGTCGGTGACCCGCTGCAAGAGGGCATCCATAGCCAGAGAGCGCTGCAGGGCCGCCGTCCGCTCCTGCACCTCCTGCTCCAGACGGGCGTTGAGATCTTGCAACTGCCGGTAGAGCTGGTTTTGCGTGATCGAGAGGGCCAGGTGCACAGCAGCGCGGCTGACGAGCTCCAGCTCTGGGGCCGACCAAGCCTTGGGCTCGTCAATTTTCAGCTCCCGCCAGGCGGCAAAAGAGATCAAGGGCAGTTGTTGACGGGGATCCTCCCAACCTTCCCCTTGGGCGGGCCAGCGGTAGCCGGCCCAGTGGGTCTCTTGGCAGATGGCGCCACGAAACACGCTCAGCCAGCCCACCACCTGCTCGTTCCAAAGCAGCGGCACCGCCAGCAGCCCGCGGATGGGCGTCTGCTGCACCTGCGACCGCAGTTCTGGCCACTTCTCCAATTGCGAAAGCGACCAGGTTCTCACCCCGTCCCCTGCCGACTTGCCTCTTCCCACCTGCTCCTGCAGCCAGGCGTCGTATCCTGCCGGCGGCTGGATCCCATAGCAGTGGAGAGTCTCCAAGCCCATGAACTGGATGCGCAGCCGCGCCCCGATCCCTTGGAGCTGGGCGGTAAGCTGCTCCAGGACGGTGCTCAGGGTGGTTTCGGGGTGAAGCGGCGAGTACACCAGCGCCGCAATTTGGTTAATCAAGCGTTCCTGCTGCGCCTTCCGCCGCGCCTGCTCCAGGAATTCCGCCTGGGCAATGGCAATCGACACCTGATCCGCCACCAACTGCACCACCTGCAGCTCCTCAGCAGAGTAGGAGCGCGGCTCGGCGTGGTGGGAGACCAAGAGCCCCCACAATTGCTGGTGATGCAGGAGGGGGACCACCAGGGAAGAGGCTACCCCCATGCACTTGAGGTAATGGGCATGGCAGGGATCCACCGGCCGCTGTGGCACCTCTCCTAGAGGCAAAGGCTGGGCCTGGGCAAAGCGGCCCAGTGGCTCCGGCTGGCTGAGGGAGCGGGTCTGGCCCTCCACATCCACGATGACCCGCACCTGAGCCAGGCGAAACAGGTGCCGCGCTTGCTCAGGAATATCCCCCGCCGGAAAAGACAAACCCAGGAGAGAGGGCAGCCGCTCAGCTTGTCGAGCTTCCGCCACCACCGTTCCATGACCTTCCGGGTCGAAGCGGTACACCTTGACCCGATCCGTGCCCAAAAAGGCGCGCACCTCCTCCACCGTTGCCCTCAGGATCTGATCCAGCTCCAGGGATTGCCGGATCTGGTGGGTAATGCGGTTGATGAGGGCATCCCGGCTGGTGCAGGCCGCAGGGGCCAAGTTCTCCATAGCCATCTCTACATAAGGAAGCGCAGAAGTATTGAAAGCTACACTCCCTCTTTCACGATAACGCCCCCTGCCGGGAAGTTACAGAGCCGCAAGGGAAAAGCTTAAGGAATTCAAAAGTTCTCCACTCTCCTTCACAAAGGGGGCTGGGGCAGGCGGAAGAGGCGGGCGGCATTTTGGCTGGTCTGTTGGGCCAGGTCTTCCAAGGGGATCCGCAACAGCTCCGCCAGGGTTTGGGCCACCCGCTGCACGTAGGCCGGCTCGTTGCGCTTGCCGCGGAAAGGGGTGGGGGCCAAAAAAGGGCAATCGGTTTCCACCAAAAGCTGGGACAAGGGCACCTCCAAGGCCGACCGGCGCACGGTCTCGGCGTTCTTGAAGGTCACGATGCCGCTAAAGCTGATGAAGCAGCCCATCTCCACAAACAGCCGCGTCTCCTCCGGGGATCCGCTCCAGCAGTGCATCACCACCCGCAGCGGCCCCCCTGTGGCCAGGGCCTCTTGGAGAATCTCATAGGTGGCTGCTGCCGCCTCGCGGCAATGGACGATCAGGGCCAAATCCTGCTCCTGGGCAATGGCAATGTGGGCGCGGAAGGATTCTTGTTGCCGCTCGATGTCCGCCGGGTCGGATTTGTAAAAATCTAAGCCCGTCTCCCCGACGGCCACCACCCGCGTGTCGCTGGCGGCCAACTGGGCGATCTTTTCGGCCAGATCCGGCTGCCACTGGCGCGCCTCCAAAGGATGCAGCCCCACCGACAAGAAGACTTCGGCGTACTGGTCGGCAATGGCCTGCAACTGGGGAAACTCTGCTGGCGTTACACAGGAGTGCACCAGTTGCCGGATCCCGGCCTGGCGCCAGCGCTCGGCCACCTGCGGTAGATCGTCTGTAAAGTCGGGATAGTTCAAGTGGACGTGGGTGTCCACCAGAGGGGCAGCGGGCAAGACGGCGGTGCTCAAGGCTCAGCTCCCGAACAAAATAGTGTTGCAGACTCTATCCAATTGTAAAAGCGGTTCCCGGCTGGTTTGGAGCGCAGGGATCCCGTTCCGCCCATTCCTATGGGAGCATGAGGATGATCCAGAAAGTTCACAGTTGGAGGCTTGCTATGGCCCGTACTCCCTCGACCATGCTGCCTTTGGGCACCCCGGCCCCTGACTTCAGCCTGCCGGATGTGGTGAGCGGCCAAACCATTTCCCTCTCTACTTTTGCCGACAAGCCCGCTTTGCTGGTGATGTTCATCTGCCAGCACTGCCCCTATGTGAAGCACGTTCAAGAAGAGCTGGCCCGCATTGGCAGAGATTACAAGGATCGCGGCGTCGGCATTGTAGCCATCAGCGCCAACGATGTGGAGAAATACCCCGACGACAGCCCCGAGAACTTGAAGAAGATGGCCGAGACCTTGGGCTTTACCTTTCCCTTCTGCTACGACGAAAGCCAAGAAGTGGCCAAAGCCTTTAGCGCTGCCTGCACCCCCGACTTTTTCCTGTTCGATGCGGAGCGCAAGCTGGTCTACCGCGGCCAACTGGACGACAGCCGCCCCAGCCTGACGGATGTGCCGGTGACGGGCAAAGACTTGCGGGCGGCGCTGGATAACCTGCTGGCGGGCAAGCCCATCGATCCTGACCAAAAGCCCAGCCTCGGCTGCAACATCAAGTGGAAGCCCGGCAATGAGCCTGCTTATTTTGGTGGGTAGCTCCCGTTTTTTTGAATTGCGGCCAGGGCCTGGCGATGCAAGCTGGGGTTGGCCGCCGCCAGCACTTCTCCTCTAGAGGTGCGGGTTAGGGGCTCCCCCGACCAATCAGTAATCACGCCGCCGGATCCCTCGATCACCGGCACAAGGGCGGCAAAATCGTAGAGGGCGAGGCCACACTCTAGCACCAGATCCACACAGCCGCTGGCCAACAGGCCGTACTGGTAGCCGTCGCCGCCATAGGAGGTGATGTGTACTGCTCGACTGAGCTGCTGGAAACGCCGTTGTTGGTCGGGGTGGGCGAACAAATCAGGGGTGGTACAGCTCAAGTAGGCGCGGCTGAGGTCGCTGTTGGTTTTGGTCTGGGCGGGTCGTCGGCAAGAGGGAGTAATCCACTGGGTGGGTTCTCCCTGCACCCCCAGCCAGCGCTCGCGCAACACCGGTTGATCGATGATGCCCAGAACGGGGCGATCCTCTTCCAAGAGGGCGATCAGGGTGGCAAAGGTGGGCTTGCCGGTGGAAAAGGCAATGGTGCCATCCAAGGGATCCAGAACCCAGGTGTAAGGGGATCCCGTCTGGTGAAAGCCAAACTCCTCGCCAAGGATGCTGTGTTGCGGCACCTGGGCCATGAGCAAAGCCCGCATCGCCTGTTCTGCCTCCCGGTCGGCCACCGTCACAATGGGGGAGCGGGCTTCTTTGTATTCCGCTTGCAGCTCTCCGCGAAACAAGGGGCGGATCACTGCTCCGGCAGCATCGGCCAGGGCCTGTGCCAGTTCAATCCATTCTGTTTTGACCACCTTTTGCCCACCGCACCTGCGCGTTTCCTCTTTTAGCATAAGGAAAGATTTCTCCCCGGTTATGCGGTCTGGCCTGCTTTTGACTCCTCTGGAATGGCTCTGGACGGCGATTGGGGTGATCCTGACCATTTTGGGCACCCTGACCCATCTGAGTTTTCCGTCGGAGCTGCCTGGGCTGGGGGGATATAGCTTCTCGCTGCAAATCGGGGGCGTGCTGCTGACGGCTTGTTTGGCGGGGCCGGTGGCGGCGGTGTGCGCCCAGATCGTCTACTTGGGGCTGGGGCTGGCGGGGTTGCAGGTGTTTGCCCAGGGGGGAGGGTGGCAGTACCTGCACCAGCCCACCTTTGGCTACTTGTTGGGTTTTTTGCCGGCTGCCTGGGCCTGCGGGACGATTGCGTTTCGGCAACGGGATCCCCATTCGCTTCCTTCTTCCTCTGTCCGCCAACGCACTGCCGCTGTCAAGAGGCTGGCAGCCCCCCCGGTGGGCCTCCAGGAGCTGGGATCCGGCAGCTTGGTGGCTTTGGCCTTGATTCACCTGACCGGGATTGTCTATCTTTTGGCCACGCAACCCTGGAACCAGGAGTTGCTGAGGTTGATCAGGCTTTACTCAGGCTATACCCTGCCGGGACAGCTCATTGTGGCCAGCTTTGCCGCGGTGATGGCGGTGCTGCTGCGGCGCTTACTGCTGCTCTGAAGCAGGGGAGCCAACTGTGCACAAAAGCCCATGCAGATTTGGGTGGAAGCGCATCTTTCCCCAGGCTACGGCAACAGAAAGTAGCCTAGAGTGGTGCTGCTCCCAACGGCAATTCCTGAGGCGGGTAGATGCTTATCCAACCGGCGAGGATCGATCAGATTTTTGTGAGGAGAACAGAGGAATGCAACGGACTGCTCTGACCCTTTTGGCCACTGGCCTTTTGGCGACTGGGCTGGCTGCCTGTGGAGATGGCGGCAGCTCCGGGGGCACGATCATCACTCCCCCCCAAAGCCCAACGGTTTCGTTGATCAATGCGCCCACTTCTGTGCGGGTGGGCACCTCCACACCGGCTTTTACGGTGCAGGTGAGTGTGCCCGGCGGCGCCCGCCCAACGCAATTTGTTGAGCTGGAAACGTTTAACCCCAATGGCGTGCGCGTGCAGCGGGAGTTCTTCAGCCCGCAACAGGCTAACTGCGCTCCCGGAGCCACCTTTTGTAGCTTCATCACCGACTTCCGCGTCGCCGCCGGGGATCCTGTGGGCGTTTGGCAGTTCCGGATCACCGCCTATGACCAGCAAAACCGCTCCGGCTCCCAAACGCTGCTGATTACCGCCTTCCAGTAAACAATTCCGGCTGCCAGGTTGGGTTGGGAACTTTATGAATCTGAGGGGGAATGCCCAATACCGAGCACCCCCCTCAGGAGATGGCTATTTTATTTTCGCAGCTCGCAAGCTGCCCGGATCCCTCACTCCATGTCCCGCCGGTTGGGGTTACGGGCGGGGTCGTTGCTCAAAAAGCCAAACACAAAAAGCCCAACAAAAAAGATGACAACCGCGTAAACAGAGATTTTCAGTAACAGCATAGTTTCAGCAACCTGTTTCCGACTGAATGAACCGAGGAAGCGATAAGGCAATGGTAAGGCAAGGGCAAATAGCCACAGCGACGGGATCCCGTCCAACCTGAGGCTTTGCAAAACTTCTTCACAACATCATACCTCCCGGCGGTTCCCTTTCCCGCCATTGGCCCCGCTTTGCCCCGAAAGATCCTCCCATTACGCCCCCGCCAAAGGCCACGCAGCCTGGCCTGACAGGGATCCCCGGCAAGAGCAAAGATTGTTAAGAAATATTTGAGACTGGAAAGAAAGATTGCGGCGCCTGTGGGCGACCGGAATATAGAAGGATAAGGTCTGCGGCTTTGCCAGGTCTTGCCGGATGTGTATTGGATTTAACCATGCCTTTTGATCGGTTGGGCAACTTAGGAGCTCTGGATGGGGGTCAGCCGCAACCTTCGCCGGGGATCTGTCGATCTCAGGAGGTGTTGCTGGCGGACAGGATGCCGGCCTTTTTGCGCCACTGGCCGCAGGGATCCCCTTGTGGGCGGGTGTTGCTGTTGCACGGCAAAGGGGATCACGGCGGCGGGTTTGAACCCTTGGCGGAGGAATTAGCTGCCCAGGGATGGGAGGTTTTGGCCCCGGATATGCGGGGATTTGGCCGCTCCGGCGGCATCCGCTGCTGGATCGACCGCTTCGGCCAATACCAGGCGGATCTGGAGGAGATCACTCAGCAGGTCTGGCCGCAGAAGAGGATCCCGCAGATCTGGTGTGGGTACAGCGCGGGGGCCAATTGGGTTACGGAATATGCCCTTGCCCATCCTGAGCAGGTGCAGGGCTTGATCTTGATCTCTCCGGCCTTCCGCATCGACCACTATTTCACCCCCTTGACCTACGCCCTTCTGCAGGTGTTGGACAGGGTTGTTCCCCAGTTGGCCTTGACCGGCCTTTACGATCCGGCACGGGTGACTTCCTTGCCAGCGCAGCAGGCCGCCTTTGCGGCAGATCCCTATGTGTGTGGGGTAACGCGGGCCAGATTTACAGCCGAACTGGTGCGCAGCGGGCGGCGCTGCCTCGAGCAAGCCCATCGGCTGGAGCTGCCGGTTTTGCTGCTTTACACCTCTGCCGACATTGTCGTCAATCCTGCCGGCGCTGTGGATTTTGCCTGTCGGCTCCCCAACGGTGAGATCCACGATTTTCCCCAATCGCGCCACGACCTTTTGCACGACTGCCAAGCCGAAGCTGTCAAGGAGACTCTCCGCTGCTGGCTGGCCCGCCATTTCCCCCCTTGCCCTGGCTATCGCCTCTCTCCCCCGACGAGCACCTCGGCCCCCGCCGACCTCATGGCAAAATAGAGACGCCCTCTTTTTCTTTGCTGCTCTCATGAGCCAAGACTTGATCTACCGTCCCCGTCGGCTGCGGCGCACCGAAGCCCTGCGCCAGATGGTTCAGGAAACCCACCTGCGGGTGCAGGATTTGATCTATCCCCTGTTTGTCATGGAAGGGGAGAACCAGCGGCAGGAAGTAGAGTCGATGCCCGGCTGCTACCGCTACACCCTGGATCTGCTCCTCAAGGAGGTGGAGGAAGCAGCCAACTTGGGGATCCCGGCGGTGGCTTTGTTCCCGGTGGTGCCGGAAGAGAAAAAGGATCCCACCGGGCGGGAGTGCTTCAACCCGGAAGGCTTGATCCAGCGGGCGGTGCGGCGGATCAAGCAGGAGATCCCCCAGATCTTGGTGGTGACGGATGTGGCTCTGGATCCCTACAACAGCGACGGCCACGATGGCATTGTGCGGGACGGGGTGATCCTCAACGATGAGACGGTAGAAGTTCTGATTAAGCAGGCTCTCTCCCAGGCGGAAGCGGGAACCGATATCGTGGCCCCCTCCGACATGATGGACGGCCGTGTCGGCGCCATTCGGGAGGCTCTGGATAGCCAAGGCTACACCGACGTAGCCATTCTGGCCTACTCCGCCAAATATGCCTCCGCCTTCTACGGCCCTTTTCGCGATGCCCTGGGATCCGCGCCCAAGTCGGGAGACAAAAAAACCTATCAAATGGATCCCGCCAACGCCCGCGAAGCCATTAAAGAGGTGGAGCTGGACGAAGCCGAGGGGGCAGACATGGTGATGGTAAAGCCGGCCTTGGCCTACTTAGACATCATCTATCGGGTCAAGGAAGCAACGGATCTGCCCGTGGCCGCCTACAACGTCAGCGGCGAGTACGCCATGATCAAGGCTGCCGAACAAAAGGGCTGGATCGACGGCAAAAAAGTGATGATGGAATCGCTCTTGGCCATGAAGCGGGCCGGTGCCGACATCATCCTCACCTACTTTGCCAAAGAGGTGGCCTTGCTTCTCAAACAATCCTAGGTAATTCTAGCCAGCGGCAGTCTATGGCCTGGCAGGCGGCTGACGGAACTGCCCGATCCAGGAAGGAGGGATGTTCTTCTCCTCGTCGGCTACCAAAGTACTGGGATCCACCAAGCGCACCTGAATTTGATTGGGCGGCACCCGATTCAGACGTTCCTTGATCAGGGCCTCTCGTTGCAAGGGATCCATGCCGCGATCCACCCCCTCCTGCAGCCGAGAAATCCGGTTGGACAAGACCTCGATGTGCTGCTCCAGAACTTGGAGCCGATGGTGCTGGGCCAACTGCACCGGCAAGAGGCGACACAAACCACTGAGGGCAGCCGCCGTAAACAAGACATTCACCCCGATGTGGCAGGCCACCTCCCAGGCTTGCGGCTCGTGGGCAGGCCGGCGGGAGCGAGTCGAGGAGCGGGCAACCGGGAGAGCGGCGGGATCCCCTTGCCCACTTGCCCGAACCAGGGATCCCTGCGAGCGATGGGCTCGTGGAGCAACGGAGATGTCTAGCTGCGATCCAGCAACCTGCTCTACGCGCACAGACATGCGGCCAGCCGGAGTACGGGAGGAAGACTGAGGTGCCACGGGTGAAGGGAAGAAAATAGGGGGACGATGAGCCGCCTCTGCTGCCAAGAAGCGCAGCTAGGGCTTATTGAAGCCGATTTTCCCCGGTGTGTCAGGCTTTGTCCCAAAACATTTTCGCTTTCGGACGCTGCCACTTGGCCAAGCTCGGCAAACCGATTACGGGATCCCAAGCCATCGCCAACGTCGGCAAGAAAACGCGCTAGGCTAGAGGTTCCCCTTGTCAAAAGGCCCCGCACCGATCCAAGGACGAGGGCAGTTATGTAGAGGTCAGTCGGATCCCCATATGCGCATTGTCATCACGGGTGGGAGTGGTTTTATCGGGCGTCGCTTGGTGGCCCGTCTGCTGGAGCAAGGGGATCAGGTTTTGGTCTTGAGCCGCCGCCCCGACCAGGCCCGCCGCCTGTTGGGGGAATCCCCCAACCTCAAGCTGCTGCCCTACGATCCCTATCAACCGCAAACCTGGGCCACCGCCCTGGAAGGGTACGAGGGCATTGTCAACTTGGCCGGAGAGCCTTTGGCCTCTTCTCGCTGGACAGAAGCCAAGAAAAAAGAAATCCGCCGCAGCCGCGTGGAGACCACTCAAGCCCTTGTCCAAGCCCTCGCCTCCCTCGACCAGAAGCCCCAGGTGATGATCAGCAGCTCGGCGGTGGGCTACTACGGCTCCCACCCGCAGGGAGAGCCCCTGACAGAGGCGGATCCCCCGGCCCAAGATTTTCTGGCAGAAGTCTGTCAAGCCTGGGAAGCTGCCGCCCGGCCCGCTGAGGAATTGGGGATCCGCCTGGCCATCGTGCGCACAGGGATTGTGTTGGGGCCAGATGGAGGAGCACTGGCACAGATGTTGGCCCCCTTCCAGTTCTTCATCGGCGGAACGATCGGCTCCGGCAAACAATGGCTCTCCTGGATCCACCGCGAGGATTGGGTGAGTTTGGTCTGCTTCCTCCTACAACAGGGATCCGGGGTGTTCAACGCCACCGCTCCCAACCCGGTGCAAATGGAGGAGTTTTGCCGCACCTTGGGCCAGGTCTTGGGTCGCCCCTCCTGGTTGCCCGTGCCGGAGCTGGCTCTGGAACTGCTGTTGGGCGAGGCAGCTCAAGTGGTGCTGACAGGGCAAAAAGTGATCCCTCAAGCGGCTTTGCAGATGGGCTTTACCTTCCAATACCCACAGTTGAAAGAGGCACTGCGACAGATTCTCCTCCCCCCTTGACCAAGACCGGCGCTTACTCTTCGGTGAAATCGGCCTCCACCACCCCTGAAGCAGCACCAGGCTCAGGGCTGGCAGCCACCGCTTGCGCCGGAACCGCCTGGGGCACCTGCACGATCTGGGGTGTGAAGATGAACAGGTTGTACACCGTGTTGCGGCGGATGTTGTCCATCATCTCCAAGAACAGCTCGTAGCCCTCGTTCTTATACTCGATCAGAGGATCCTTCTGGCCATAGCCGCGCAGGCCCACTGCCTCCCGCAGCGCCTCCATCTGCTGCAGATGCTCCCGCCAGAGGGTGTCCACCTGCTGCAACAGGAAGAAGCGCTCTGCCTTGCGCATCAAGCCTGGCTCAAAAGTATCCAGAAAAGCCTCTTTGGCCTCGTAGGCCAGCTCTGCTTGCTTGAGCAGGTGGTTCAAGATCTGTTCGTAGGAGAGATCCCGCAAGTCGTCCGCCTTGAGGTTCTCTTTGAGCAGGGGCACAAACTCCTGCATCTTGGCGGTCAGCTTGTCGATTTCCCACTCTTCCGGCGGCAGCTCCGGGTTGACGTGGGCCCGCACGATCTCCTCGACAGTCTTGCGCACATAGTCGAGGATTTTGGTTTTGAGGTTCTCCCCTTCCAAGATGCGCCGCCGCTCTGAGTAGATGGCCCGCCGCTGGTTGTTCATCACCTCGTCGTACTCAAACACCTGTTTGCGCAGGTCGAAGTAATACACTTCCACCTTGCGCTGCGCGTTCTCCAGGCTGCTGGAAAGCAGCGGGTGCTCGATGGGCATGTCCTCATCCACCCGGAACATGTCCATCAGTTTGGCCACCCGCTCGCCACCGAAGATCTTGAGCAGGTTATCTTCCAGGCTGAGGAAAAACCGCGAGGAGCCGGGATCCCCTTGCCGTCCGGCGCGGCCCCGCAACTGGTTGTCGATGCGACGGGACTCGTGGCGCTCCGTGCCGATCACGTGCAGGCCGCCCAGCCGCACCACTTCCTCGTGCTCGGCCTCGGTTACCTTTTCGTACTCGGCCTTGATGCTGTTGTAGACCTCCCGCAGTTGCAAGATCAGCGGATCCTGCACCGGCGCTTTCTCCGAGGCCACCGCGATGAGATCTTCCACCACCAGCTCCGGCAGGCGGTTCAACCCATATTTGGTCACCGCCGCCGCCACCACCTCCTCCAGCGCTTGGCTGGTGCGGGCCGACAGCTCACAGGGGTAAAAGTTGGGAGAGACCACCGTCCAGGATTTTTTCGGCTTAGGTGAGGATCCTCCAAATCCCTGGCCCCCACCCCGCCCTAGCATGGGAACGGATCCCAGCGGGTTGTCGGCGTCCAGTTGCACCAGCTTGGGCATCAGCCGTTCCCGCAGCTTGAGGCGGGCCATGTACTCGGCATTGCCGCCCAAGATAATGTCCGTGCCGCGCCCGGCCATGTTGGTAGCAATGGTTACGGCACCTTTGCGCCCCGCCTGGGCGATGATCTCCGCTTCCCGCTCCACGTTCTCCGGCTTGGCGTTGAGGAGGTTGTGCGGGATCCCCATCTCCTTGAGCATGGCCGAGAGGCGCTCAGATTTTTCCACGCTGGTCGTCCCCACCAGTACCGGCCGGCCCCGCTCGTGCATGTGGGCAATTTCCTCGGCGACCGCTTTCCACTTGGCGTTTTCGGTCTTGTAGACCAAGTCGGGAGCATCTTTACGGCGGATGGGCCGGTTGGTGGGGATCACCGTCACTTCCAGGTTGTAGGTTTTGCCGAACTCGGCTTCCTCGGTGCGGGCGGTGCCCGTCATGCCGGAGAGCTTGGGATAGAGCAGGAAGAGGTTTTGGTAGGTGATGGTGGCCAGGGTTTGGCTCTCGTTTTGGATCGGCACCCCCTCCTTGGCTTCCACCGCCTGGTGCAGCCCATCCGACCAGCGGCGACCGGGGAGCACCCGCCCGGTGAACTCGTCCACGATCACCACCTCTTGGTTGCGGACGATGTAGTGGACATCCTTGATGAAGAGCTCCTTGGCCTTCACCGCATTAAAGACAAAGTGGGCCCAGGGATCCTTGGGGTCAAACAGATCGGAGACCCCCAGCAACCGCTCGGCGGCTTCAAACCCTTCGTCGGTGAGGATGACGTTGCGGGCTTTTTCGTCCACTTCGTAGTGCTCGTCCCGGATCAGCTCCCGCGCCACCTGGGCCGCCTTGAGGTACTTTTCGGAGGGGCGGGCCATCTGGCCGGAGATGATCAGGGGGGTGCGGGCCTCGTCGATGAGGATGGAGTCCACCTCGTCGATGATGCAGTAGTTGAAGGGCCGCTGCATCACCTCTTTGATGTCGGTGGCCATGTTGTCCCGCAGGTAGTCGAAGCCCAGCTCGCTATTGGTGCAGTAGGTGATGTCGCAGTTGTAGCTGCGCCGCTTCTCTTCGGTGGACATACCCTCTTGCACCAGGCCAACCGTCATGCCCAAGAAACGGTGCACCTGCCCCATCCACTCCGAGTCCCGCCGGGCCAAGTAGCCGTTGACGGTAACGATGTGAACCCCCTTGCCGGTCAGGCCGTTGAGATAGGCAGGCAGGGTGGCGACCAGTGTTTTCCCCTCGCCGGTTTTCATCTCGGCAATCTGGCCCTCGTGCAGCACCATGCCACCGATGAGCTGCACGTCGTAGTGGCGCAAGTTGAGAACCCGCTTGGCCGCTTCCCGCACCACCGCAAACGCCTCGGGCAGGAGGTCGTCGAGGGACTCCCCTCTATCCAGGCGCTGGCGAAACTCGGTGGTCTTGGCCCTGAGCTCCGCATCGGAAAGAGAGGCGATCTCGATCTCCAGCGAGTTGATCAGCTTGACAACAGGACGGTACTGGCGGATCTTGCGATCGTTGGGATCCCCAAGGAGCTTTTGTAGGGTTTGGAGCATGGGCAAGCCTGGGCCGATAAAGAAGTTGACTGATGACGCAATTTTACCATTTTGATTTGGCTGGCCAGGGAGAAGTTGGCCTGAGCGAGCTGAGCACAAAACACCTAAGCTGTGGGAATGGCTGAAGAGGGCCTGCGGTGACTTGCGGTCTGCGGCGAGAAAATGTCAGTCTAGGGAAGCGAAGGGATCCCAGGGCTTATGAACTTTTTGGGTGTTGGACTGCCGGAAATGTTGGTCATCTTTGCGGTGGCCCTTTTGGTCTTTGGGCCGCGCAAATTGCCGGAGATCGGTCGCACGTTGGCCAAAACCCTGCGCAGCTTGCAAGATGCCTCCAGAGAGTTTGAGGCGCAGTTGAACCGAGAGGCACAGGAGCTGGAAAAGGCGGCCCGAACCCAAGCCGAGTCGGTCGCCACAGCCAATCCGCCTGGCAAACCCGCCAATGGGGCAGAACCCGTAGCCGCCACAGCCGACAACTCGCCAACCGCAGACGCCGCCTAGTCGATGGCCCGCTTCAACCCGCTTTGCTTTGGCCTGGAGATCGCGCGCCTGTTCGAGCAAGGGCAGTCCTATTTTGCCCCGGCGAAGGTGGAAACCTGGCTGCGGCAGCACGGCCAAAACCCCTCCGACTACGAGATCTCGTTTCACCAGGAGCTGCCCCCTGCCGGCTCCTCGGCAACCATCTGGATTCGCATCGACCTGAAGCGTTGGGATGGCCAGCCGGTGGATCCCTGGCTGTTGGCAGAGATCAACCGGGTCGATTGACAGCCTTGCTCTGGGGCCGATCCAGGCCCTAGGGTAAAGAGGCGAGCTCTTCGCACCTCTATGCCCACGGCCACTTTGTTGGTGTCTTGCCCCGATCAAAAAGGGCTGGTAGCCAAGCTCTCCAATTTTATCTACAGCTACGACGGCAACATCCTGCATGCCGACCACCACACGGATCCCGAGGCAGGGCTGTTCCTAAGCCGCATCGAGTGGGACTTAGAGGGCTTCCAACTGGAGCGGGCGGAAATTGTCCCCGCCTTCTCGGGCATTGCCCGTGGGATCCAGGCCAACTGGGAACTGCATTTTTCCGACACGCGCCGTCGCCTTGCCGTGTGGGCCAGCAAGCAGCCCCACTGTCTGTTGGATCTCATCTGGCGGCAGAGGGCTGGGGAACTGCCGGCGGAGATCCCTTTGATCATCAGCAACCACCCCGACTTGGAGCCGCTGGCCCGCTCCTTCGGCATCGACTACCATCACATCCCGATTTCTCCAGAGAGCAAAGCAGAGGCAGAAACCCGCCAGCTTGCCTTGCTGCAGGAGTATCGCATCGACCTGGTGGTGTTGGCCAAGTACATGCAGGTGCTGAGCGGGTGGCTGCTCCGCCAGGCGCCGCCGGTGATCAACATTCACCATTCCACCCTGCCCGCCTTTGCCGGCGCCAACCCCTACCAGCGCGCCCACCAACGGGGCGTCAAGATCATCGGCGCAACTGCCCACTACGCCACCGAAGATCTGGATGAGGGGCCGATCATCGAGCAGGATGTGGTGCGGGTCAGCCACCGCGATACCGTTGCCGACCTGATCCGCAAAGGCCGCGACATGGAACGCCTAGTCCTGGCTCGGGCCGTGCGCTATCACCTGGAAAATCGCGTGCTGGTCTACCACAACAAAACGGTGGTGTTTGCTTGATGAGCAAAAAACTGGGCTTATAAGCGCTCCGCGCCGCTGCCCTCACCCCCGGCTCCTCTCCCAGAGGGAGCGCTCCCTCACCCCCGGCCCCTCTCCCGGGGGGGGGGGGGGGGCCCCCCCCCCCCCCCCCCCCCCCGGGGGGCGCGCCCCCCCCCCCGCCCCG